>JANZZQ010000154.1 GCA_026419315.1 Armatimonadota bacterium
GGAATCGTCGCAGGCGGAGGAGTGACCTACATCCACCTTATCCCTGCCCTCGATGAACTCGAAAAGGAACTTGCCGACCCTGATGAAAAGATTGGCGTCCGAATTGTCAAGCGCGCCCTTGAAGAACCGCTTCGCCAAATTGCGGAGAACGCCGGTTGGGAAGGTTCCGTTGTGGTTGAGAAAGTCAAGCAGTTCGAACCAAAGGTCGTCAACGGCGATACCCACTTCATCGGCTTTGATGCCCTCAAAGAAGAGTTCGTGGACATGGTTGAGCGAGGGATCGTTGACCCTGTGAAGGTCGTCCGCAGCGCCCTCGAAAACGCAGCTTCCATCGCAGCAATGTTGCTGACAACTGAAGCGGTTGTCGCTGAGAAGCCCGAAGAGGAAAAAGCCAAAACTGGAGGGCATCGCCACGAGTTCTAAACTTTGAAAGGCGACGAAACGGGACGGGACAGGTCCAATGACCTGTCCCGTTTTTTCTTTTTAGTCAAGTCGCGCCCACGGTCGTGCAGTGGCAACAAAGCACAAACTCTTGCTCACCTTAGGCTTACGGGAACAACCCATGCAGAGCTTTCCCGAGAGTTTGGGGCTTAACACCCAAGTCCAAAGCAACTTTTGACCATGCTTTTTCTTTAGCATAAGCGGCAAACACATCCTTTGCGGGTTTGCCAGACGCTTTTGCAAGTCCATAGCCCACAATGATGCTCGACCAGGTTAGTCCTTTCTCCCGCATCGTCCGAACATCCTCGCGACTTGCATTGAAGAACTGAACAACTCGCTCGAAGACGAGAGAGTTAAGTTCAGGCATGACTGCAGTGGTTTTTTCAACTGCGCCGATGAAGGTTTGGGTCAAAAGGGTTTCAACGGCGACACTCAAGCGTTCCCCAACGACGGCGAATTTGCGCTCCAATTCTGGCATGGGCGCTGGCGGGACAGGGGCTTCCTTTACCGCCTCTTTGAGCAACTGCAAAGCAGCCCAAACCTCCATCACAACCTGCCTACCGCTGGCATCGATCTCTTCTTGAACCTTCTTGACGATTTCGTCAACTGACGGCGTCGGCGGCTGTGAACTTTGTCTTGCGAAAACGAACCCCGCGGCAAACCCGATCGCAAGGGCGAGAACCAAACTCACATGAAATTTCACTTTCATTGCCTTCGCACCTCCGGCGACCTATTTTCTTTCGGTTCTTTTCAAATTCGGCACGGTGTGAAAACACACCTTGCTTTAGGACCTAACAATCCAAGTTCCGACGGCGACAATAGCCCAGTAAAGCAAAACCGCCCAGCCAATAAGGGGGAAGAAAACAAGCAGATGCAAAGCCAACGCACCAACCAAAGCAACCAACAAGTCAGCTCTTTCCCAACTCATCGCAGAAGCAATTCTTCTGCCGATGACCCAAGTTACCGGAACCCAACCAAGTGAGTAAGCGGTGAGCAAAGCCAAAAGCAAAATGACGGCCAACGCCCCCGCAGGCGGAGCAGTTTTGCCCACTTCTCCCAAAACAGCGATGAAAATGCCAAGCACCACAACCACAATGAGACCGAAGAGGAAAGAGCGCGCGCTCTGGGTTTGGACCACTTGAGCCTTTTTGCTCACCCATTCGGGAAGCAATGCGGAAATAACACTGACCCATGCCGCCACCACAAAGTAAGTCCCAATTGCGAACCAAACGCCGCTGATAATCTCGACGGATTGAGTAATTTGCTGCAACGGGTCCTTCACCTCCTGACCCCAAGCCAACGAGACAACCGATAGAATTGTCAAGGCAAGAAACTTCCATCGCATTTTCCGTTCGCCTCCTTTTTACGCCCAACGACTCACAATTTCCCAGAATTGCTGCAACCATTGGAAGGGCAAAATTGACCAACCGACGAAGCTAAGCACCCACTGGGGAATTGAGCGGAAAATTTCGGTGAATGAAACCCCGAGCCATAAGGCCGCGATGGTGACGCCGCCGCTCGTCAGTGCCCACGAAACTGTCAATTCGCGCAACGAAACGAGTTGATGTCTAATCAGCCGCCTTCTCAATTTCTCATCAAACCCTTCGGACGCAGGTATCGACAAAGATGCACAAATCTCGTCGGCGATTGTTTTCCACTCCGCTACCAAGCGCTGACAATGGGTGCAATTTCTCAAGTGCCACTGAACCAGCAACTTCGTTTCTTCGTCAACGCAACCTTCAAACCAATCGTGAAGTTGATGCAAAAATTTTCTGCACTCATCGGTCACAGCAAACCAGCCTCCTTCAATTTCCGTCGCAACGCTTCACGGCCGCGAAAGAGCCATGCCTTGACCGTTCCCACGGGAACTTGCACTGTTTGGGCGATTTCTTGGATGCTCATCCCTTCTCCGTAACGAAGCAACAAGACCGCCCTTTGCATCGGGTGTAAAGTTGACAGAAGTTGACGAATAAGCCTTCTCCTCTCCATTGCCCACCACTCTTCCTCGGGCGTCGACTCATCGCTCGCTTCAAGGAGTTCAAAAGCTTCATCCTCTTGTTCCGAAACCCATTGCTGCTCGGAAGTTCGCTTTTTCAAAGCGTTAAGGCACAGACGAGTTGTCAGTGTCATGAGCCAAGTTGAGAACGAGCCTTTGTTCGGGTCAAACAAGGCCAACCTCTGAAAGACCCTCAAGAACGCTTCCTGAGCCAAATCTTCCGCTAAATCCCTATCCTCGAGCAAGTGCAGAGCCAAACCGTAAACTCGGTCGCGGTAGCGGCGCACCAACTCATCAAACGCCCAATTCTCGCCTTCTAAGCATTTGCGCACGAGCTCGACTTCGTCCATGCCTTCGCCCTCCGAAAAGCTATACAACTGATGCGCTGCAAGGGTTTCAAAGTCTTGACAGCTCGCAACCGACTGGCTAAAATTAGTATCGCCCGCAAATTTACCATCTTGCCGTCTTCTCGTTTTTGTATCAACGCAATCGCTTTTCTTTGCCGCCGTCTCGGAAGAAACTTTGTCGAGGAGGGTTGGGAAATGGCAACGGTGAGCCCGCTGATTTTCCGCCAATATGACATTCGGGGTATTGTCGGAAATGACATAACTCCCGACATAGCCCGTTTGGTTGGTCTCGCATACGGGACACTTTGCCGACGCAATGGAATCAGTCAAGTCGTTGTCGGACACGATAACCGAAAAAGTTCACCGGAACTTCAGCTGTCTCTTATACACATCTCCGAGCCCACGAGACCAG
>JANZZQ010000155.1 GCA_026419315.1 Armatimonadota bacterium
ATGTAATGCTGAAGGATGTCCTTGAGGGTTAGGATTTTGGGCTCGTTGTTCACAAGTGCCAGCAAAATGATGCCGTAGTTGACCCTTAAGTTCGTGAGTTTGTAAAGTTGAGCCAAGACGGCTCGTGGGTTGTAGTCTCGTTTGACTTCAACGACGATTCTCATTCCCGTTCGGTCGGTTTCGTCGTTTATATCGGCGACGCCTTCAAGTTTGCGGTTTTGAACCAAGTTGGCGATTTGGACGATGAGTTGCTCTTTGCTGACCCGGTAAGGCAACTCGGTGATGACGATTGCGGTGCGACCGCCGGAAAGGTTTTCAATTGTCGCTCGCCCTTGCAGAACGATTGTGCCCCGTCCTGTTGTGTATGCTTCGCGGATGCCTTCTTTGCCGACGACAATTCCACCTGTCGGAAAATCAGGACCCGGCAAAAACTTCATCAGTTCGTCAACACTGGCTTTAGGATTGTCAATTAGGTGCAACAGCGCATCAACAACTTCGCCCAAGTTGTGTGGTGGGATTTCCGTCGCCATCGCGACAGCGATGCCCGTCGCTCCGTTGACCAGCAGGTTGGGAACTTTAGCGGGCAAAACGACAGGCTCCATGTGCTTTTCGTCGTAGTTGGGTCGCCAATCAACCGTGTCTTTGTCAATATCTTCCAACATCGTCATCGCAATGGGAGCAAGACGGCATTCAGTATTGTGGTTGACGAAACCGTTGGCGATGAAGGAGTGACAATCGCTATCAACTCGCACTGAGTAAACTCGCTGCCAGCCTGCTGGCTCTATTGAGACCACACGGTCAAACAGGTAACGATTTTGGGCAAGGAAAAGCGTCAAGACAAAATCCTGCAAAGTCAACGCTTCAGAAAGGCGAGGTATCGCTGCAGCCAAGCGGTTTGGGCGGTCAAAGTTGTGTTTGAAAAGCCATTCGCGATGGCGCATCGCAACGCGCCGAACATAGGCTGCTAGGAAAGGGACGAAATCGTTGCGAGCCAAAGTTTTGCCCGAAAGTTGATTCAGGATGTTTTGCAATGCCTGTTGTTTCGTTTGCGAAACGAAGCCAATCTGTTCGGCGAACCTTTGTAAGTTTTCTGCTCCTTGGATGCACAACCGCCAATCTTTGCGTTTTCGGTCAAAATAGCGTGTGCTGACGATGCCAAACCGCAAAAGCAAAATTTGCAACTGCTTGACAAGTTGCTCGCTTTTTGAAGTCAAGGTCAAGCGATAAAGCGTGCCTTTGGATTGCTCAACTGCTCCGTCGCCCTCAAACAAGGCACGCAAAAAAGCAGCAACTACAGGTTTAGGTGAACGCAGGATAACTGGCGGAATGGAGCGGTCTTTGGATTTGCCCTTCAAACCCAAATTTCGCAGGAAAGCGATAACTTGCTTTGCTACTATTTGCATTTGCCAGAAAGGTTGCTTGCCAAAACTGGCAGGTGCTCGCAACCATTTGTGCAATCGGCAAGTTGGGAAAACTTGCTCCCATGTTTTTTGGAAAGCGTCGGAAAATTCACTTTGCGTCGCTGTGAACTCAATGACTTGCTCCCGCACCGTTCCTTCTGCCACCAATGCGCCCAGCAAGAACGCCATTCGTTCGTCAAGTTCCTTTGGCAAAGAATGGCGATGGGCACGAGAGCGAGGGGAAGGTATCGGGTGATATGGGCGCAAATCAACGATTTGCTCCGTCCATAGTTTTTCGCTTCGGTCAATGACAACGAAATCGCCAACTTGAATTTGCTCAAGGGTTTTCCAAACGAAAGTCGGTCGCCCAATCGCATCAGGCGTGCAAACCAGTAGCGGATGGTTGAAAGTTCCCGTGATTTCGTAGCCGTGTTGAGTGCGAACTTTCAAGGTTGGGTGAACGCCGCTGTCAAACCATCTGCTTGCGGAATTGACCTTACCAGCGAAAGAGAGGACCTTGACAGAAATTTCCTTTGTGCCTTCACTCACTTCATCGCCATCTTGTCCCAACTCGGCAATTGGGACAAGCCCTTTGTCGGTGACCACGAGCGTGTCGCCTGTGACGCAATATCGCATCTGAGCCGGCGGGTCGCCATCAATGCTTCCGAAGTTGCCTTGACCGTCAATGAGCGGATAGCGCATTGGGAAATCTTGAGCCATGCGGACGAGGGCTTCGTAGATGGGAGCATCTCCGTGCGGGTGATATTTTTTCATCACTTCGCCGACAACCGCTGCGCACTTTTCCCTCGGTCGGTCGGGGAACATGTTTTGCTCGTGCATAGCATAAAGAATTCGTCGCTGGACAGGTTTAAGCCCGTCGCGGACATCGGGCAGCGCCCGCGACACGATGACGCTCATCGCATAACGAGTGTATGAAGTCGCCAATTCCCGCTCCAGCGAAACAGGCACTAACTCACGGGCGAAAGTCAACTCAGCCATAACAGGTAACCCCCTTGCCGTAATTCGGATTGAGTGGGTTGTTGCCTGTTTTGCAGGTTGGAAAGCGATTTCCCGCGGACGCTGAAAAAGCATAAGCCGGTTTGTTACGAAAGTCAAGAGGGTGGCAAGCACACCGCGAATGAGGCTTCAAAAAAGCAAAATTCCTGATAAGACCGCTTTTTCGCGGTTCAGTTACAACCTTGTTTCCCCTCGCTTCTGCCGCAGTTTGCGAGTCCGTCCCTCGCTGCAAGTAGGGCGGTATGTATCCTTCCCCGTTCACACTGCACAGGTTCTTCAAGTCACAGAAGAAGGTGTGGTTTTAAACCGTGCTGCCGGAACTTACTGGGCGCTTCCAAGTTTGAGCGGAGATTTCGCCATCGCAGCATCGCAAGGTCAATGGTGCCTTTCAAGCCCGAACTTGGTTTGGAGCAATGCTAAAATTGTCACAGGTCGCTTAGATTTGGCGATTCCCTTGGAGAGTCAAAACCTTGCAAGGAAGGAGCGAGCAACATGCAAGTCAAGGTTAGAATACTCCGCTTTGACCCTGAAAAAGACAGCAAGCCGCGCTGGCAGCAATTTGAAGTTGAAGCCGAACCAACCGACAGAGTTTTAGATGTGCTCCATTACATCCGCGACGATATTGACGGGACATTGGCTTTCCGTCGCTCTTGCGGGCACGGGATTTGCGGTTCAGATGCGATGGTCATTAACGGCAAGAACCGACTCGCTTGTAAAACCTTGGTGAAAGACTTGANGCAGCCCATCACTATTGAGC
>JANZZQ010000156.1 GCA_026419315.1 Armatimonadota bacterium
GGTCAAAATTTCAACCAATTCGCTACCGAGTTGACCGCCAGCGCCGAGAATGAGGAAGCGAGGCATTACTTGCTCACCTCTGTTCAAGGTCTAACTGCAGTTACCAACCCTGCTCCTCGTTTTGAATGGTAAGCGACCAAGCGAACATCCTGGAATCCAGCATCCTCAATAACTGTCAACATCTCGCGAACGCTGTAAGCGCCAACCATCAGGTTGAAAAGCGCTGCTGGCAAAGGTCCGGTCTTTTCGTCGTTGAGCAGGAAGTCGTGGACGATGAGCAGCCCGCCTGGTTCCAAAGCCCGAAAGGCTTTCGCCAACTTCATTGACGCTTGACTTCCGTGACCGTGAAGGATGTTTGACATCAAAAGGCAATCGTAGCCGGAACCGAACTCGTCTTTGTTCCAATCGCCCGGTTGCAAAGTTATTCGCCCTTCCATCCCAAACCTACGGACGACTTCTTTTGCGATGGCCAAAGTTCTCGGCAAGTCCCAGACAACAGCCTTCAGGTTTGGGAACTTTTGGCAAAGAATCACACTGTAAGTGCCGGGACCACCTCCTACATCCAAGAGCAAATTCCGGTCACTCAAGTCCAAGTTTTCCGCCAACCATTGACCGACACCGTTGGCGGCGATTCCGTGCATAGCCCAAATCCAAAATTCGTGCCACCGCTCTTCATACTCCTTCGGCGCTTTCGGTGCAGCCTCTCGGCTACCCGTCCTGACAACTTCTGTCAATCCTGTCCAGAACCACCAAAGGTTTTCGTAATGACCTAAAATCCCACCGATGAACCTCGGGCTCTCTGGGAGCAAAAGGTCTTGCCCCAACTTCGTCAGGGAGAACTTATTACCATTGCGCCGAACAACTCCCAGCGCGCAGCAAGCGATTAAAAGCCGCTCGGTCATTTTCGGGTCGGCGTTGCACTTTTGCGCGACCTGTTGAGCCGATTGTGGGGTTTTCAGCGCCTCAAAGATGCCTAATTGGTGACCTGCCATCAAAACCCGGACAGCGCGAAATTGCCAGCAAACTTCCAATAACTCTAAGGCTTCATCAAGGTCCTCAAGGTTGAGTAAATCCATTGCCGTCACCTTCCTCTCTCATCGCCGGCGCAATCATTGACAAATTTTGCCAGCACGCTTTTGGCGTGTTCCCTTCAGTGGCTGAGTTCCGCCTGGCCGAAAATATGTCGTAAACGGTTAAGGGTCGGCAAACTTTGCTGAATAGCGGGCAACTTGAAAGCGCCCAATCGCCGTGACTTTCACGCTCTTTACTGCAAAGTTCGCTAATGTTGATGTTTGGTTTCCGTGCAGTCAGCTTCAGTCAATGGTTTGGTGCCGGACTTGCGGACGCTGAATTTTATCTGGCTTGAAAACGGGTTTTGCCGATTGAAAAAACTGGTGCTCGGCGATTCGCCATCAACCACGAGCCGAAGCCTTTGGCGCGGTCGGGAAGAAAAAGTTTGTCAACGACCGTGTCGAAAAGCGTTCGCCGACGAAATTTGAGCGACGGCGTCCAGATTCTTGCGAGGCTCGCCGGAAAGACTCAGCGCGCCGGAAGGCGTGCACTCTGAATGGGAGGGTTGAAAATGGAAAGTGGAAAGGAGTTAGCAGCGTGGTGTCGTGATGTTTTGAGGGCTGTTGAGAGCGAGATTCGGAAAATCATCGTTGGCATGAACGAAATCGTTGAGAGTGTCCTCGTCGCTTTGGCGGCTGGCGGCCATGTTTTGCTTGAGGGCGTGCCTGGGTTGGGGAAAACAATGCTGGTTCGGACTTTGGCTCAAGCGCTCAACTTGAAGTTTTCGCGAATTCAATTCACCCCAGACTTAATGCCAGCCGACATAACGGGAACGGATGTCTTGACGGAAACCGAGACCGGTCAACGGACTTTTGAGTTTCGACCCGGACCAATTTTCGCCAACATCGTTCTCGCCGACGAAATCAACAGGGCTACACCGAAAACCCAATCGGCGCTTCTGGAGGCGATGCAGGAGTTAGCGGTGACAGTTAGCGGCAGGAGATACATTCTTGACCCTCCTTTTTGGGTCATGGCGACCCAAAACCCCATTGAGCAGGAGGGAACTTACCCGCTCCCCGAAGCTCAACTTGACAGGTTCTTCTTTAAACTCCTTGTGCCTTACCCCTCGTTGGATGAACTGCGGGAAATCGTTGATAGGACGACAGGTGCTGAATTGCCAAAGGTGGAGCCAGTTGCGAGTCGGGAAGATTTGCTTAGGTTGCAGCGCATCGTGAGGGAGGTTCCAGTTGCGCCTCACATTCGGGATTACGCGTTGAAAATTGTGGTGGCAACACACCCCAATTCCGAATTCGCTCCCCCTGAGGTTAACCGTTATGTTCGTTACGGCGCGTCCCCGCGAGCGGCACAAACCTTGCTTTTGGCGGGAAAGGTTTTTGCCTTACTTGATGGGCGATACAATGTTTCAAGGGACGACATCAAAAAGGCTGTCAAGCCGGCATTAAGGCATCGCGTCATTTTGAACTTTGAGGCTGAAGCCGACCAAGTCACCACTGACTTACTCCTTGACAGAATTGTGGAGCATGTTGAGCGGACGGAGCGAGAACCGATTACGGTTTGAAAGTTAAACCTTCGGTTGGTCGTAGTCGCCGCGCCAAAGCAAGTGGCGGTTGCCGATGTGAACAGTTGTCAAGCCCGCCTCCTTCGCCGCTTCGTAGCACCTTCGCATGTGTTCCCAAGATGTCGTGGGCAAATCGTCCATCAGAAAGTCGGGGTGAAAAGCGAGCAATGAATAGGGAATGTTTGGGCTCAAGCGGGCGATAAATCGGGCAATTTCGCTAACTTCGTCAACATCAACATAGCCGGGCACGAGCAAAGTGCTCGCAACCAAAAGCGGAACTTCAGGGCGTTCGTTGATGCGGGATGCAACTCGTTCGAAGTTCTCCAAGGTCCTACGGTTTGAAACTCCTGTCAAGGCAATGTGAACAGTTTCGTTCCACGCCTTGAGGTCAAACTTGATGCCCCCGCCGGAGACAAGGGCTATTTCAACCATCCGGTCAAGCAATTTCGGGTTCATGTTGCCGTTTGTCTCCCAACAAATTCGCAAAATTCTATGGCTGTTGCGCTCAAGGGCAATTCTTGACACTTCAATTGAGTGGGGCAGTTGGGGTGCTGTCTCTTATACACAT
>JANZZQ010000157.1 GCA_026419315.1 Armatimonadota bacterium
GTTTCTCAGCCAACTCCTTAGCTTCATCTTGAGTGTGTGGCAAGAACTCGTGCAAAGGTGGGTCAAGCAAGCGGATAATGACTGGGAGCCCATCCATTTCCTTGAGCAAACCGTAAAAGTCCTCTCGCTGGAAGGGCAAAATCTTAGCCATCGCTTCCTCTCGCTCTTTGGGGTCATCGGCGAGGATCAACTGCTGGAAGTAAGGCAACCTCTCAGGGGCAAAGAACATGTGCTCAGTTCTTGCCAAGCCAATTCCCTCTGCTCCAAGCAAACGAGCCAAGCGAGCCTCTTCGGGTTTGTCTGCGTTCGCTTGGACACCCAACTTTCGCCTTTCGTCAACCCAACTCATGAACTCAGCATAGTAACGGTAAAGTTCACTCTCCTCTGGCTTCATCTCGCCGGTGATGACGCGAATGATCTCGCTTGGGACAACGGGAACATCGCCCAAGTAAACAACACCGTTTGTCCCGTCAATGCTGATATAATCGCCTTCCTTGACAATTGTCCCGTTAACGCTGAACTGCTTTTTGGCGTAGTCAATAACGATGTCGCGGCAACCAACAACACAAGTTTTGCCCATCGCTCGTGCGACAACTGCTGCGTGGCTGGTCCTTCCACCCTCGCTGGTCAAGATACCGCGGGCAGCGTTCATACCTTCAATGTCGTCGGGAGAAGTCATGTGGCGAACCAAAATGACCCGCTCGCCGCGCTTCGCCCACTCAACGGCGTCGTCAGAGGTGAAAACGACTCGCCCTGATGCAGCGCCGGGGGATGCAGCGATGCCTTTGGCAATTCGCTTCGCTCCCTTAACTGCTGCCTGCTCAAACTGAGGGTGGAGCAACTGCTCAAGTAGGCGGGCATCAACCATCAAGATTGCGTCATCGGGTGTGATGAGACCCTCGTGAACCATGTCAACGGCAATTCGGATTGCAGCCAAACCAGTCCGCTTACCCGTTCGGGTCTGAAGGATGTAAAGCCTGCCCTTCTCAACTGTGAACTCAATGTCTTGCATGTCCTTGTAGTGCTCTTCAAGGCGCTTGGCGTAGCCGAGCAATTCCTCGTAAATTTGAGGCATGTTCTCGGCAAGCCATTGGATGTCCATTGGGGTGCGGATACCAGCGACGACATCTTCGCCTTGAGCGTTGGGCAAATAGTCGGCGTAAAGCCCGGGTTTGCCAGTAGCAGGGTCGCGAGTGAAGCCGACACCAGTTCCAGAGTCCCAACCCATGTTGCCGAAGACCATCGTTTGGACATTTACACCGGTGCCCAAATCGTGGGGGATGTTATTCAACCTTCGGTAGCTGATTGCACGAGGGTTGTTCCAGCTGCGGAAGACAGCCTCAATCGCCATCTCAAGTTGCTTCCAAGGGTCATCAGGGAATTCTTTGCCCGTCCTTTCGCGGACAAGCGCCTTGAACCTCTGAACTGCCTCCTTGAGGTCGTCAACCGTCAAGTCAGTGTCGCGGACTTCTTTCGGGTCCTTTCCTTCCTTTTGGGCGAGGCGAGCTTTCAGCTCGTTCAAGATGTGCTCAAACTCCTCACGGTCAACCCCCATAACGATGTCGCCGAACATCTGCACGAAGCGCCGATAGGCGTCATAAGCGAAACGCTCGTCATTCGTTTGCTTGATAAGCCCCTGCACCGTTTGGTCGTTAAGACCCAAGTTCAAAATCGTGTCCATCATGCCCGGCATTGACGCAGGAGCGCCGGAGCGAACCGAAACAAGCAATGGATTTTCAGGGTCACCGAACTTTCGCCCGACCTTCTTCTCAACCTTCGCCATGTACTGGCGAACTTCATCCATCAAGCCTTCCGGCAGTTTGCCGCCGTTTCGGTAATACTCTCGACAAACTTCCGTTGTGATGGTAAAGCCTGGCGGAACAGGCAAGCCCAAGTTGGTCATTTCCGCCAAGTTAGCACCCTTGTTCCCCAACAACATCCGCATCTCCGCTTTGCCTTCCTCAAACAAGTAGATGCGCTTCTGCTTGCGAGCCACAATTGCACACCTCCATCTGCTTTTTGGGTTTTTGTCAGGATGGCAGGGTTCGATTCCTGCTCCCTCGGATCAAAAGGCAAACAAAAGGATAACACAGAGAAGCGAAATGTAAACTGGGGCTTTCCCCTGACATGGCTTTCACTGATTAACCCCCAGCCTCAAAGCATCAAAGTATTTGCGAACCCTTTGCCGCTCCGAAGGCGGAATTTGCTGGCTGCTCAAGGCTTGTTCGGCACGGCGAGTATACACAGGCAAAATTCGGCTCAAAGGTATGCCAGAGCCTGTTGGTGACGGTGGGGCAATTATGTCCTCGGTGTAAGCGGGTCCCGGAAGCAAAGGCTGAGAACCCGTCAATGCTTCGGGTTTCGCCGGAACATTCAAACGAACCTGCTCTTTTCCGATATTGAAGTTTTCTGGCTGCCCAACCCATTCACCTGTTCCCCAGTCTGGACCTTGTCCCAAACCGAAACCGCCACCGGGAATGCCGGCAACGCCGGCTCCAACGCTCACTCAGCCGAAACCGAAGTGAGGGCGGTGACCCCGCCCAGAACCTTCTCAGGTGCCACCTTCTTTCAACCGTTTCACTGCCTCCAAAATTTGCTTTGCAAGTTCCCGGATTTTTTCGTCGTCGCCAAATTGCTTCGCCAACTCCTCAATCGCCTTTTCCAACTCCTTAAGCATCTGCTCCAGTTCCTCAGGAGAGAGTTGCGGGATTTGTCCCATTTGCATTTGTTGAAGTTGTTTCTGCAACTCAGCAAGCAACTTCATCGCCTCTTGAAAGTTCGGGTCGCCCATCAACTTCCTCAAAAACTCCTGCGCCTGCTTTGAAAGTTGCAGTGCCCTCAGTTGTTGCTGAATGCTTTGAAGTTGCTGCTGAATCAATTGCCGCTCCCCCGCCGACAACTGACTTGACTGAAGCATATTTTGCAACTGGGCTTGCTGTTGTTGCAGCGCTTCCATCAACCTCTGGATTTCCTTCCGGTCAAGTTGCCCCATCGCACTCAAAGTCCGTTGAAGCAACTGCTTTTCGGTTTCAAGGAGGCGGCGCTGAGTTGGTGTCAAGTTCTGGGAGCGAAGTTGGCGCTCTATCTCTTGCATCCGCTCAAGCAAAGCC
>JANZZQ010000158.1 GCA_026419315.1 Armatimonadota bacterium
GACCATAGCAGCGACATAAGGTTCACCAACAAAAGGATAGACATGGACAGATTTGACAACATCTGCAGTGAAAGTGGCAATACCGCATTCGCGAGGGACATATGTGCCGATGTATCCGATGTTTGGGGCGACTCGTTTCATCAACCCATCTCGCTTAACTTTCCCGACAACCATTGCGATCACCTCCGTCCGACAGGTTTTTGGGTGACAAACCCCGCCGCACTTCGGCGACCGCCTGAAACCCGCCTGCCGTTATGCAGCAACACCCACAATTATCCTCTCACCGCAGCCGTAAGCGCGGTCAGGTTCAACGGAAGCGTTATCTTCAACCTCGCACTGCGAACCGAGAATGCACCGGCTGACGGTTGCACCTTTACCGACAACGCATTCATCCCACAAAACGGCTTCACGAACGACGGCATTTTCCTTGACAATTACTCTGTTGCCTAAAACCGCGAATGGACCAACCGTTGCTCCGTCCTCAACCACGCAGCCGTCACCCAACAAAACGGGTGTCTCAATTTTCGCCGTCGGCGCAATTTGCACATTCTCGCCGACCCACACACCTTGCCGGATTTCGCTGCCCTCAATCGGTAAAGGGACTTTCCTGCTTAGGACATCAAAGTTCGCTTGCATGTAATGCTCAACCTTGCCGATGTCAAGCCAATAATCGTTTGGGAAGGCGACAGCGTAAAATGGCGCGCCAATCTCCAACAGTTTCGGGTAAAGCCCTCGCTCAACGGAATAAGGTTGACCTTCCGGGATGTGATTTAGCACTTCACGCTCGTAAAGGTAGATTCCTGCGTTGATCAAGTTGCTCGGAGCAGTTTCCTTCGGTGGCTTCTCAATGAATGCCCGAACGCGACCGTCTTCGTCGGTGACGACGACACCGTAACGACTTGGGTCTTCAACGGGTGTCAACGCTATTGTCACCAAAGCGCCCTTCTGCTCGTGAATTCTCAAAATCTCGCGCAGCGGAATAGTTGTCAATATGTCCCCGTTAAAGACGAAGAAGCGTTCGCCCAGCAAAGGTTCAGCGTTTTTGATGGCCCCGCCTGTGTCCAAAGGTTGGTCTTCAACGACGAAATCGTATTTGGCTTTGCCGTTGCGTTTTGCAAGGCGATTGGCAATTGGGTCGGGCAAGTAGCCCATCGCAAAGATGATGTGGGTGATTCCGTTAGCCTCAAGGTAGTCAACGAAACGCTCGATGAAAGGGACATTGGCAATAGGAACCATCGCTTTCGGCACATGGTAAGTTAGAGGCCGCAAGCGAGTTCCGAAACCGCCGACGAGAACCAGCGCCTGCATCTGCTCCATCACCTACCTTTGCCCCAATTTCGTTAAACCAGCAGGCCAGCAAGTTAGCGGGGTAGGAAAGTGGACGGACGCTTGAAGGGTTCAAGGAACTCGCCCGTATTTGTCCTCATAGCGAACGATGTCGTCTTCGTCAAAGTAGCCGAAGGAGATTTCAAGCACCCGGTATGACTTGTCTTCGCCGATAAGGCGATGCTTTGCGCCCACCGGGATGAAAACTGGTTCCAAAGGTTTCGGTCGGATAATTTGTTCGTCAATTTCAATGCAAGCTCCTTCGTCCAAAGGAACCCAAAGTTCGCTTCGGTGACTGTGGGCTTGAAGGCTGAGTTGCTCGCCAGCTTTGACCTCAAGGATTTTCACCGTCACAGGCTCGTTGAGAACATATTGAATGAACCGACCCCAAGGTTTCTCAACAACGAGGGGTTTCGGCGCTTCCTTTCTCGGTTCAGGGTAAATTGTCAACGCTTCCTGCTTCGTTTCCGGCATCTCGGTCACCTCCGTTCCGTTTACCAACGAATCGGAAGGTAGGCTGCTTCGTTTTTCATTTGCCTCCGCTCTCTTCCCACCCGGATAGCCCATCTGCCGACTTGCCAAATTTCACCCCGCTTTCAGCCACTCATCCAACTGCACTTCAGGATAGGGCTTAAGGGCATCGGTAACAAGTTGGTGTAAGCGTTTCAAGCCTTCGGGTGTTTTACCTTCAGCGCGCAAAATCAGGGCAGGTTCGGTGTTGGACGCTCGGACGAGCGCCCAACCGTCTCCAGTGACGACACGGGCACCATCAACTTCAATGACTTCGTAACCGCTTTGCTTGAAATGCTCGACAACTTTGGCAACTACATCAAACTTGACGGTATCATCGCAGTGGACACGAACTTCCGGGGTTGAGTGATATTGCGGAACATCGGCGAGCAATTTGGAAAGCGGCTTATCTGTTTGCGACAAAATTCGGAGCAACCTACAGGCTGCATAGAGGGCATCGTCGTAGCCGAAATATTCGTCGGCAAAGAACAAGTGACCGCTCATTTCGCCGGCGAGCAATGCTTTTTCTTCGTGCATTTTCGCCTTGATGAACGAATGACCCGTTCGCCACAGGATTGGGATGCCGCCGTGCTTTGCGACATCTTCAATAACCGCTTGAGAGCACTTGACTTCAACGATGATTTTTGCGCCGGGATGCTTTTGCAAAACTTCTCGGCTGAACAAAATCATGAGCTGGTCGCCCCAAAGGATATTCCCTTGCTCGTCCACAACGCCGAGCCTGTCGCCATCACCATCGAAACCCAAGCCTAAATCGGCATTAACTTCGCTGACCCTCGCAATCAAATCACGCAAGTTTTCGGGCTTGACAGGGTCGGGCAAGTGGTTGGGGAAGGTAGGGTCAGATTCGCAGTAAAGTTCAACGACTTCGCACCCAAGCGAGCGCAAAAGTTTTGGGGCGAAATGGCTCGCCGTCCCGTTCCCGCAATCAACGACGACTCTCAATTTGCGCTCGCCCAAATTGATGTGTTCGGTTATCCAAGCAAGGTAGTCGGTGAAAACATCCCGCTTTGTCACCGAACCGTTGCCTTGCTCGAAGTCTTCGGATTCAATCATCTGCCTCAACTTTTGAATTTGCTCGCCGAAAAGGGTGCCATGACCCCAAACCAATTTGAAACCGTTGTATTGCGGTGGGTTGTGGCTCGCGGTCACCATAACGCCGCCGTCAATTTGCCAGTAGCGGCAAGCAAAATAGAGCAAAGGGGTTATGACCTCGCCGATGTCAACGACATTGCAACC
>JANZZQ010000159.1 GCA_026419315.1 Armatimonadota bacterium
GAGTATGTGCGCGGTGATGCCCTCAAGGTCGCAGAAGTTGCCGTCAAGGTCATCGAACAGGTCAAGCCAAACCTCATGCTTGTCCATTTTAGCGACCCAGACAGCGCCGGACACAATTACGGTTGGGGCAATGAGAAGAAAGGGGTTCCGCCATCGCAGGAGTTTCTGGATGCGCTCAAGCGATGTGACAAAGCAACGGGTGAAATCGTTAAAGCTTTGAAGCGAAATGGGCAGTGGCAAAAAGCGCTGGTTATCATCACGGCTGATCACGGCGGCCACGATAAAACTCACGGCAGCGCCGACCCTGAAGATGTCAACATCCCTTGGATTGCAGCAGGTGGCTTAGCAGCTCGAAATGGTGAATTGAGACGACAAATCAAAACTATGGACACTGCTGCGACGGCGTTAGCTGCATTAGGTATCAGAGTCCCGGCAGATTGGGACGGTAATCCCGTTTGGGAAGCATTGAAAGACAGAGGCGAGGTTTCCGTGAGCGGCAAACGGTTGCAAATTATCGCTGAATGGAAAGGAAACCATTGTGGCATCACTGAGCCAAGGCGGATTGTCATCACTGATGCCGAGGAATGGAAGGAACTCTGGGAACAAGTCCACAAAGACAAAATCCCTGCGCCGAAAGCGCCGGCAGTTGACTTTAGCAAGAACATGGTGCTCGCCGCCTTTATGGGGCAAAAGCCGAGTAGCGGTTACGCCATTCAAATTGCCGAAGTGGCTTGGAATGACGGCGAAGTTTTAGTCAAGGTAAGGGAAGGCACACCTGCGAAAGGAGCAATCCTTCTCCAAGTTCTCACTCAACCTTTTCACATCGTTGTTGTGCCGAGGGTCGAGGCAAAGGTCCGGTTCGTAGATTGAAAGGGAAGTAGATGGTCAATTCGGTCGCTTACGGGCGAATGGGCATCGGATTCTTTGTTCGTTTTTTCTGGAGGATGCTGTTCCCGCAGCGGCGATAAATTTTTCGGTCGCTTAGGGTAGCTGCCTTTCAAAAGCAACCCAAGATAGCGGGTATGAACGGAGAGGAACGGAGTCTCGTGTTGCTTACTCTTGCTGGTTAAGAGTTTCGGGAAAGAAAACGCCGAGTTCCACGTTCACGGCTTTTAGCGGCAAAACAGCGAAACCGTCGGAACTCAGGGAGAGACTTTGATTGAGATTGCTTGAAAGGGAACAGCAGACGCATCCAACTTGCGTTTGGTAAGAGTGCCGACTTTGCCGGTGCGAATTTGCGCGTTCGCCGTTGTCCCACTGTGTTGGCAATGCGAGACGACGGCGTTTATGTTTGCCGTTAGTGGGACCCTTGTGGCAGTGCACCTCTCGAGTTACTACTTGACTTCTTCAAAAACGATGTCGCCACCGTCAACGAATGCAAAGAAGGCTCTTGCTTGGACGCCTTTAGCCTTGATTGCTTCCAGAGCGGCCAGAAGGTCTTGACGCTGCTTTTCCTTCAACATTTGCGGCGATAACCCTTTGTGCTGGTGTTTGTAATAGCCACAATCGTCATGGGCAATGAGGACAACTTGTTTGATTTCGTGGGCTTTAAGAAGCAGGTCAAGCCTTTCCAGCAGCGCAGTTTCGTTCTGCGGTATGAATGCTGGTCCGCCGGCAACGACCATCAAGTCGCAGCGGTCAATCTCAAGGTGTCGCCTGAGGAACTCCAAAGTCGCCATGACGAACCTTTCATCGCTGCAAAATACTGTCAAGTTCCCGCTGAACCCGTCCTTCCAAGGCACACGACTTTTGAACCGCTCAGCCTGCATAAAAGCATCACCACCTGATTTACGCACCGAAATTTGATCGTTTGTTTTTCTTCACTCCAACATCGCGAACGCTTTCTCAAGGTCGCACGAGATGCCCCAACCCCGCCTGCCGAGCGTTGACAAGGGGGTCGGCATCTTGGTTTTTAGAAGGCGAATTTGTTGGGCGAGTCTACACAGTTGGAATTTTTACTGTCACTTCCCGCTTCAATTCCGCCGATTTGTAAATTGCTTCCAGAACCGCCTGAACTGTCAGAGCCTCTTCGGGACGGACAGGTGGCGGCGTGTTGTTGCGGATAGCGTCAACGAAGAATTGGACTTCCTGAACGAACCCATCGTTGTCGCTAACTTGGGGCAATTTCGTTTGAGCCATGTAGCCTTCGTGGTCGAAGAACCACTCAGGTGGATTTGTCAATTTCAGCCCGCCTTTTGTTCCGAGCAGGAACGAAGTTCCCAAACTGTCAATATGGGCAGCCCAGCAAACTTTAATGACGGCAGCTGTTCCGTTCTCAAATCTCAGGAAGGCAGCACCGAAATCGTCAACTTCAAACTCCTCAGGGTTCCACCACCAACCACCTTGGACGACCGCTTGTGGTTGCTTGCCAATGAAACCGCCAACGATGGCGGAGCAGGTTAAAGGTTTTGCGAAGTTCAGGAGGTAAAGGAGCGTGTCAACCAAGTAGACGCCTAAGTCCAAAACGACACCTCCTCCCGCAGTTTCCTTGCGAATGAATGTGCTGCCCCAGCCGGGAATTCCACGGCGACGTGTCGTCACGATTTCAGCATAGTAAATTTCACCCAAAGCCCCACTCTCAACGAACTTTTTGACTTGTTGGGTGGTTGGAGCCCAACGGCTTTTGATCCCGCAGAATAGGACCTTCCCGGTCTCTTTGGCAGTCTTGACCATTTTCACGGCGTCCTTGAGGTTTGATGTCATCGGTTTTTCGACAAGGACGTGCTTGCCCGCTTTCAACGCGGCGATGGCAATTGGGGCATGAATTGCGTGAGGCGTGCAAATGTCAACGGCTTCAACTTCCGGCAATTGAAGCACCTTTCGGTAATCGGTAAACCACTTGGGCACATTCCACTTTTTTGCGGCGTTTTCTGCCTTCTCCGGGACGATGTCGCAAACCGCGACAACTTCAGCATCGGGAACCTTTGAATAAGCGTTAAGGTGAGCACCTGCAATGCCTCCCGTTCCGATCACGGCGACCCTCACTGAGTTCATCCTTTGCATCCTCCTTTCGTATCACATGTCAAAACTAATGCTTTGCCTTGTTGTGGTGAAAAGTTTTCGGACTTCATTGTCGGCTCCCT
>JANZZQ010000160.1 GCA_026419315.1 Armatimonadota bacterium
GTTCAGCGCTACCGAGTTGGGACGGCTTTGAAGGCTGCCAGTGAATTCAAATCAATCGTTGTCCTCAAAGGCGCGCGCACGATAACCGCCTCTTTTGATGGCACGATCTTCGTTAACCCAACGGGGAACGCTGGGATGGCAACCGGCGGTAGTGGCGATGTCTTGACAGGAATGATTGCGGCCTTGCTCGCCCAAACGTTCGCTCGCCAATCCCAAGTCACGGACCATCAGTCCCTAACCGAAGCCGTTGCCGCTGCAGTCTTCCTTCACGGTTTGGCTGGAGATATTGCGAGTTGGGAGAAGGGTGAAGTTGCGTTGGTTGCCGGCGATTTGCTTGACCACTTGCCGCGAGCCATCAACGAACCCGAATTAGCCCAACCGCTAACCCTCCGCCCCCTCAGTCCCTTCGTCCGGTTTGTCGTCAGGATGCGAAAGTAAAGGCAAAGAACCTGCTTTCCACTGAACGACTTTTGCGACAAGCCTTCCTTTGCGCCGGTAAGGTTTACCTGTCCCAATCACCCGTCCCTTGCACCAGATGAGGAAATTGCTTTGCAGCGGCAGTATTGTGCCGACTTCAATTTTTTGCAGTTGATTCATTGTTATCGGGAAACCTTGCCAACCAAAGTGAAGGGTTAGCCGAAGGGTAGGGGAGAGGGGAGAAGTCATAGCCGAACTCACTGAACTGAAGCGGGGACGCTTGGAAATCAGTGCGGACAGGCTCTCCGTCGGCAAAATCCACTGAAGCACTCCCGTCTCCTCACCGACTTGAAGCCTGTGGGAAATCAACAATGCCCCTCCTCCACTTTGGAAAGTGAGGGTTTGGTCGCTCAAATCACCGGTGAAAACTTGCATTAGTTGAAGGCTCAACCGCGAGTTAGAATATTGCTGCCACGCTTCCGCGTAAGTTTCACCAAGCAAACCAAGAATGCGGTTGAGCAAAGCCTTTTCCAAAGGAGTCCACTCGTTTCGTTCAATTTGGTGGGCTTTGCCCGGTCCGCCAAGCATCCTGTCAATGAGCATTAGGGCAAGGGATTGACTGAGTGCAAGAATCCAGACTCCGTTTCCCACTGCGATGTGGAAAGCAGCGCTAACGCTCCATTGGTAATCTCGCCGAAGGAAATTGACGAAAGTGTCTTTCTCCAATCTCGCCGACGAAAGCCCAATGCCCATGCGCATTCGGATGCCTACTTGTTGGCTCAGCAGTTGTTGGTATCGCTCGTGAACTTGCTGAAGAATGGCATAAACGGTGCGTCCAAGATGCTCTGGGTTGGAGAAATCGTATCGGACCACGGAGCGGCGAGGTTGGATGATATGCTGCGCGACGAAAACGCTTCTGCCGCTTTCACCAGCCTCCTCACTCGGTGATAGGGCGATCGCCAAGTTCAACTCGCCAGCCTCGGTGTTGAGCGGTATGACAAGTTGACGGAAGTCCCGTTCGGAAAGCAAAACCCCGCGCCTCATAAGCAACTCCGGCGGCGAAATGACACATGTCTTCCCAGTCTCCTCAAGGTGCATGGCGGAACGACCCGCCAAAATGTTAGCGATTTCCTGCAAGGCGCTTCGCGCCAACTCGCTCTCCCGCAAGAAGTCGCTGATGGGCAAGTTGGTGTTCAGTTCCTCGCCGAGCATTTGTTGGAGCATGTGAAAAGCAGTTCGGTAACTTAACTCCAGCAAAATGATGCCTTTCACCGCGCCTTCAACGCTGATGGCGACTGTTATATCGCCTTCGGTGTATGCCGACAATCGGAAAGAAGGTCTGCCGCGCTCAATTGTCAACCCAGCCATTCCTTCCAGCGCTTCAGAAGCAGCCATCAAAATCGGGTTGGCGACCTCAGCATACCACGCTGCTATGCTGTTCCAGTCACCTGCTGTCGGTTGTGCGGTTTGAACTTCCAACACAATTCATCCCACCCGTAGCCTCCGAGATTTCAAGTTCTTCGGAACTCCTTTTCGCTCGGCAGAAACTCATCCAGCCGAACTTTCACAACTTTCGGTAGAAACCGAACTGCAAGGGAGCGAAACCGTATGCTGAGGGGTTGAGCAAAACCTCGGATGCCCCCAAAAACAAAACCCCGCCTTTCACCAACGCTTGCGAGAAGCCTTGAAAAATCGGGGGTTTGACTTCCGGGCGAAAGTATATCAAAAGGTTGCGGCAAACGAGCAAGTGAATTCCTTGAGGGTAAGGGTCGCTCAGCAAGTTGAGTTTTTGAAAGCGAACCATCCGTCTCAGCGCCGGCGGAACAATCAACACCCCATTCTGCACAACAAACTGTGAGCGATAGGCGAGGGGTATCTCGTTCAAATCGTTTGCTGGATACTCAGCCTTTTGAGCGTGTCGCAATGCCGTCTCGTCAATATCCGTGGCTATGATGCTGTGTGAGCCCTGTGGGTCTAATTGGTGCAAAACCGCTGCCAACGAATATGGCTCCTTGCCGACGGAGCAACCAGCACTCCAAACCTTCAAAACCTTGAACTTTGCGAGCAAATCGGGCAAAACCTCTTTTGCCAAAATCTCCCACATTTGCGGGTCTCTGAAAAACTGAGTGACATTTATGCCCAAACTGTCAAGCAAGCGCTGCCTCAACTCCAAGTTGCTATACAAGGCAGCAATCAAATCGTTCAAGCCGGCAAACCCGTTCCGCTGCATGAAGGCTGTGATGAGCCTTTGCAATTGTTGTGGGTGATAGGCACTCAAGTCCAGTTTGAGCAATCGGCTCAGTTGTTGAACTTGCTGCTCGGTCACGAACATCACCCCTTTTTGAAGTCAACCTCCTGTGTGAACCCAATTTCGCAGTCGCGAAGGAGCACAGCCCTCTAAATGTTCCTGCAGCGTTGTGCTTTCCGCTGTGCTCATCGCACCGGTGTCTTTGCGAAAGTCGCTTTTTGAGATGCCTTTACGACTTCATTAACAACTTCCGTTATGCGCTGTGGCAATTGCTCTAGCGGCACGCTTTCTTGAGCGGCACCCAACTTCAACGCCGATTCCGGCATGCTCGGAATAACGCAGGTTTCTGGCGCTTGAACCATCGTCCTGCCACCAAACTCCTTGACAGTTAGCAAACCAAGTGCCCCGTCGCTCCCC
>JANZZQ010000161.1 GCA_026419315.1 Armatimonadota bacterium
GGTTCATACTTGTGCGTGCCAATCGTTTACCAAGACAAGTTTCTCGGCAGACTCAATGCTTCCTTCAACTCACCCCATAAATTCACAGATGACGAAATCAAATTGATTCAAACGATCGCACATCACCTGGCTTTTGTCATCGTTCACAAAGAAGCGGAGGAACGGATCCTTCATTCTGAGCGGAATTTCCGAACTTTGTTTGAGAACGCGGTCGTCGGCATTTACCGAAGCACTCCGGATGGTCGCTTCCTGATGGCAAACGAGACCCTCGCCCGCATTAACGGCTACGAAAGCGTTGAGGAACTCATGAAACTTGATATCCCCACGCAAATTTACCTCAACCCGGAAGACCGCGAAAGGTTCAAAAAGTTGATGGTTGAACGCGGTTATGTCTCCGACTACCGCTACCCGATAAAACGCAAAGACGGAAGCATAGGTTGGGTCACAAAGTGGGCGAGGGCCGTTAAAGACGAGAACGGAGAAGTGCTTTACTATGAAGGCTTCGTTCTGGACATCACGGAGCAAGTTCAACTTGAACAAAGGCTCAAGGCTTTGCAAGAGACAGCTCGCTCGCTTGTGATGCGACTAGATATAGGAAGCATCGTTCAAATCGCTGTAAGTGAAATGTCAACCCTTTTCCCCAATTCCGCTGTTCTCGTTTTCCGCTATCAAGAAGAAACCGACTCTTTCACCCTTGAAGGCGCCAATGAAGATGCGAAGGATTTGCTTCGGGTTTTGAGGTTAAATGTCGGCAGCACATTTAAGCGTCGGGGCTTCTCTATCTTGGAAAACAGGCTGTGGTCTGGCGAAGGTTTCTTGGTCAGTGACCTATCCGACACCGTCGGTTCATCGCTTCAAGAGTTGGTCAATTTGGGCTACAAATCAATTTTCGTGCGCGGGATTGGAGACTCCAGCCAATTGTGGGGGATGATTGCCATCTGCAGGAAAGGGGCGAATTTCGCCCAACAAGATATTGACTTTGTTAACTCCTTCTGCGATTACCTGTCCATCGCTATCAGGAACGCATCCCTCTTCCAACAAGTCCAGCAAGCCTATGAGGAACTCAGAGCCATTCAGGAGAGAATCATGGAGCAAGAGAGGCTGAGGGCATTAGGGCAAATTGCGAGCGGGATTGCCCACGACATAAATAACGCCCTCGTCCCAATTCAAGGTTTCGCTGAAATCTTGATGGAGCACGGCGACCCGATGGTGAGGGATGCAGCGGAAGTGATTTTCAAATCCGCTAACGACATCACCGCTACGGTGCAGAGGATGAGGGAGTTCTACAAGGTGCGAACCAGCGAGGAGGTATTGGAGATGGTGGACCTGAATTCGATTTGTAAAGATGCGTGGGTGATGACCAGACCAAGGTGGTTCAACATGCCGAGGGAACGAGGGATCGTAATTGAGACCCGACTTGAACTTGCTGACGACCTGCCACCCTTGATGGGCATTCCGGGCGAAATCCGCCAAGCAATTGTCAACCTCGTCATAAACGCCGTTGACGCTATGCCTGAGGGCGGGGTTTTGACCATCCGAACCTACAGAAGGGACAAAGGTGGGAGGGAGTGGGCTGTGATTGAAGTTTCTGACACCGGCGTGGGTATGGACGAAGAAACCAAACGGCGAGCTATTGAACCTTTCTTCACCACAAAAGGTGAGAGGGGAAGCGGGCTCGGATTGCCTGCTGTCTACGGAACTGTCCAAAGGCATGAAGGGTTCATGGAAATTGACAGCGAACTTGGGAAAGGCACAACCGTCAGGCTTTGGTTCCCGAGCAATGTCGTGAAAACAGTTGAACTTCCCGAAGGTGAATTGCCTTCTTTAAGGCTGTTGGTCATTGACGACGAACCATCAGTTCGCGAAACCCTTGCCCTTCTGCTTCGCAAAGATGGCCATGTTGTTTCAACCGCTGTTGACGGAGAGGAAGGACTTGAGTTATTCCAGATAGCGCGATTGCAGGGCAGACCTTTCAACGTTGTCATCACTGACCTGGGGATGCCGAAGATGGACGGAATGACGGTGGCGCGGAAAATCAAGGAAATTGCGCCGGAAACCCCGGTCGTTCTGCTCTCCGGTTGGGGCTTTCGAATCCGTTCTGAAGAGGTGAAGGAAGTGATTGACATCGTGCTGACGAAACCAGCAACTCATCAACAGATACGACGAGCGCTTAGCCAAGTTTGGAACAAACGCATGGCTCTGTCCAATTGACACAATGCTGGCTTGCCCCTTCGGCCCGTTTGCCCTTGTCGGTGGCAAAATGATTGGTGCACCGACAAGGGCAAATTTTTTTCGCCAATATAACCGTTCGGTGCTTTTCCGAAAAGATGGTTCGCTGTTTCACTTCAAGAGGGGAGGCATGAACATGGGTAGTGTGAGGGTTGGAGTTATCGGCTGCGGTGTCATTGGGCGAGTTCACTTGAAGTTTTTGACCCAAAACCCGTTAACAAAAGTTTCCGCCGTTGCCGATATCAGGGAGGAAGCGGCAAAGGAAGCGGCGAAGCAGTTTAACATCCCCAAAGTTTACACTGACGCAGAAGGCTTGTTGAACGACAGCGAAGTTGATGCTGTCGTTTTGGCCTTTCAAACCTCTGGAAGGGCTCAAGTCGCCATTAACGCCTTTGCTCGCGGAAAACATGTGCTCGTTGAAAAGCCGGTGGCGATGAACTCCGAAGAGGTGAAGCAAATGATTGTCGCTCGTGGAAACTTGATTGCAGGGTGTTGTTCTTCGCGCCACCGATTTTTGCCTTCTTTTCAAGCTGTAAAGTCTTTTTTGGAAAGCGGCGCGTTGGGTAGAATTCGGCTCATTCGCATCAGGGCTGTTAAGCCCGATGAGGGACCACCCCAAGTAACACCCCCGGCATGGAGGCTAAGGCGTGACTTGAACGGAGGAGGTATTTTGATGAATTGGGGCTGTTACGACCTTGACTACTTGCTTTCCTTGTTCAATTGGCAGTTGAAGCCTAAGTGGGTTATGGCAAACATGTGGACGGTTCCGCCACCCTTTGAACCTCACGTCGCTCCAGGCTCAGACGCAGAAACGCACGTGACAACCCTTTTAGT
>JANZZQ010000016.1 GCA_026419315.1 Armatimonadota bacterium
AGTCTTTCGTGGAGTGGTTCAGCAAGGGTTTGAAAAGCGATATTCACCCTTTAGGGCAATCGTCTTGACGAGTCTGATTTTTGCTTTGTTTCACCTTGACCCAATTCAGAGTTTTAGCGTCTTTGCGATTGCTGTTTTTTGGGGTTGGGTGGTTTGGCGAACTCAGAGCGTTTTGCCGTCCTTGATTGCTCACGCTTTGCAAAATGGGTTGACAATCATTTCGGTTCTAACTGCGACGATGCAAGAAAGCGATTTTGAACCATTTAGGTTGAAAGCGATTGAGCCCAATTGGGGGGCGGCAATCGCAGGTCTTTTGTTCTGGCTTGTGATGGTGTTAATCTTAATGCGGTGCTTGCCGAAGCGGGGTGAAGAGGATGGCTCAACAGCCGACAGAGTTCTCACCGATCAAATTAGGACTGCCGATGGGAGCGGTGGAATCAGAAGTTCTGAGTTTGATGAATGCAGCGGACTTGAGAGTTGACAGGTTGACTTCTCACTATGCGATCGTTGACGACCCGAGGATTTCCGATGGAGTTTTCGGTGAACCGAGGGATTTGTGGACGATGGTTGCTCAAGGTGAATTGGATGCTGCGATCGTCCCTTTTGACGACATTGCAGAAGAGATGAGGAAGCGGCCGGTATCAAGGCAAGTCCATATGGAGCCAATCTCGAGCGAACTTTTGTTCGTCGCCAACAATGAAAGTTGGCAGGAAAGAAGGAGAGAGATGGAGGACTTGTTGATGTTGCTTCGCGGCGCGGTTGAAGCGAGAGGTAAGGTTTTGCTCGTGTTGAATGTCTCAGAAGAACACTTGCAAGACATCCTGAAATTGCTTCCCTCTTTGCGTTCCCCCACTGTCTCACCTTTGGCGGAGCCTCATATGTTCTCCGTCATGTCGGTCGTTTCCCGCAACGAAGTGAACCGACTGATACCAGAACTTTTGCGTTTAGGCGCAACTGACATCGTTGAGTTGCCGATAACGAAATTGATTCGAGGAAGCCATTAGCCTTAAAGGCTTTCAGCCTCCGTACCAGAACCTCAAAATTTTCGTCACGGTTGGACGAACTTGCTTTCTCGGCACAATCAAGTCAACATGTCCGTGTTGAAACTGAAACTCTGCCTGCCTGTGTTCTACGGGGACTTTGATTTTCAGCGAAAGCTCAATTACCCTTGGTCCCGTGAAACCAACCAATGCTCCTGGTTCGGCAAGGATGATGTCGGCAAGAGCACCAAAAGATGCATGGACACCCGCCATGCTGTCAGTTAGGAGCGCAATGTATGGCAACCCCGCTTCGTGCAAGCGACCGCAAACAGCGGTGGTTTTTCCCATTTGCATCAGCGACAAAATGCCTTCTTGCATCCTTGCCCCGCCACCGCTTCCAATGATGATGAAAACGGGTAAGCGTTCATCAATAGCCCGCTCCATAAGTCGGGCGATTTTTTCACCAACGACGCTGCCCATGCTCCCGCCCATGAAATTGAAATCGGTGATGCCGATGGCAACAGGCATCCCCTCAATGGTGGCCTTCCCCGTTAGGGCTGCATCAGCTAACCCTGTTCGTTGCTGGTCACGGCGAACTTTATCGCTGTATTCGGGGAAGTTTAGCGGGTCAGCAGGATAAAGTTCCGCATCCCACTCAACGAACGAATCCTTGTCAACGGTGATTTCAAGCCTTTCCCTCGCACCGATTCTTTGGTGATAACCGCACCGTGGGCAAACCTTCAGGTTTTGCTCGAAGTCTTTCTTGTAAACCATCGCCTCGCAGTTACTGCATTTGTGCCAAACATCGGTTGGGAGTTCAGCAAGGGCGGCTGGGGAGGCTTCAGTTTGCATGTTTTCTCTTCTCTCCTCTGCCACAATGAACACCTCCAAACCGCTTTTGCTTTGGCAACTCCGAATGGGTACAGCCTAACGGCATCCCCCATTTTAGCGAACCCTGTGCCGAAGGTCAATACTTGACACGCAACAGGAAAATGAACGGGGAATGTCACTTTGAAAGGGCTCGAAGGCTTTTTAGGACTTCAGCCTGTATGACAGGTGAACCAGTTGTGCAACAAACTTAAATGGCTATCAACTGAAAGCCGTTGCGATGTGTCTGCCACAAAAGCATCTGGAGGCGACCAAAGTGAAGGTTTATCGGGACTTAACAGAAATACCAATCGACAGAAGAGCAGTAACTGTAGGGGTTTTTGACGGCGTGCATTTAGGACACAGAGCGCTGCTTGCCCATCTCGTTTCAATCGCCCGCTCCAAAGGTTTATCCCCAACCGTTGTGACTTTCTCCAATCACCCGCAATCGGTCTTAAACCCGCCAGCACCACAACTATTGACAACTGTCGAGGAAAGAATAGCACTCTTGGCTGAAACAGGAGTGGAAGAAACACTTGTCTTGCCTTTCACCTTCGAACTTTCCAGGTTGACCGCGGAGCAATTCTGCCGCGATGTTTTGGTTGACAAATTAATGTGTAAGTTGTTGATTGTTGGTGACGATTTTGCTTTGGGGCATCGCCGTGAAGGCACCGTCAGTCGGTTGGCGGAGTTAGGGGGAAAGATGGGCTTTGAAGTCATCGCTATCTCGCCAGTCCTGAGTGGGAGCGTCAGGGTGTCAAGTAGCGAGATTAGGAATTTGGTTTTGAGGGGTGAAGTTGAGAGGGCAAGAGAGCTGCTGGGAACATTCTATCGCATTACCGGTGTCGTCATCTCCGGTGCGGGGCGGGGACGGAAATTGGGCTTTCCAACAATCAACTTGAAGGTTGCACCGGAGAAACTTTTGCCTCGGTATGGAGTTTACGCAGGGCGAGTTCGCATAGGACGGGAGGCTTGGGACGCGGCAGCCTATGTCGGTCAACGCCCTACTTTTGGTGAGACCGAGCCCGTCGTTGAAGCATATCTGTTGGGGTTCAACGGTTCAATCCCTCAAGGAACTTCCGTTGTGTTGGAATTAGTCGCTTTTATTCGCCCTGACCAGCGTTTTGAGTCTCCTGAATCGTTAATCGCTCAAATGAGCCGAGATGTTCAGGCTGTTCGGGACCGGATGAGGGAGTTGAGGGGCTGATTTTTGGTTGGAGATAGCACAGTAACTTGTGCATTCCAAAGGCAATGATGTAACCAAGTGCTGCCCCACCGACAACATCGTGCCACCAATGCGCATGGGATACAATCCGGCTTAGCCCCACAATGATCGCGAACGGGAACCAAATCCAGCCCCAGCGGAAGTGCATACTCATGATGGTTGCGTAAGCGAACGCCGATGTCGTGTGACCGCTTGGAAAGCTGTTGAAAAAGCGACCGTCTGGGCGAACTTCTCCGACAGTGAACTTGAGGGTTTCAATGGCAATTTGAGACACCAAAAGGGTCAAGACCAACCGCCATAGCACCCGCCTGTCAAGCCAAATTGCCACTACCCCGCCAATTGTTAACGCCCACCAATACTTGCCTCCTATTTCGCCCGCAATTCTCTTCAAAGTTTCCGGCAAATCCGGGGGCTCAGTTGGGGACTTGGGGAAAAGAGCTATCAACATTGTGACCGCAAAAGTCAGGGCGGCTACAAGCAACGAAATCACCTTTAGGTTCGGTTTAGTGGAGCACCCCATCGCGGACCCTCTCCTACCCTCAGACATCAAAGATGACTTGAACCCTAAGCAAATCTCCAACTTGCTCTATGTTCATCATGTGGTGGGTAACCGCCTTGACGTGGTGGAGCAGGACGATTCCGTCGTGCAACTTTTCGCCCTTGACTATACCTTTAACTGTTGTTTCCGTCACTTCAGTGACTTTCACCTCCCGCGGGACAAACTTTTCTACCTCTTTCAAGTAGTGGAGCTCCTTGAGCCAGCGCAGGAGCAGCCACTCCCTTTCAGGCAAGGACGCTTCTGCAATCACTTCCCGTTCCTCTCTCGGTGCTACCGTTTTCAAGTCCGCCATCAAACTGAACATACCTAAGGCTGCGTTTTCCAACAATTCCCGGTAGTCTCGCCCGTATGCGATTATGCCGACATCAGCGGTGTGCTCGACGATTTCAAAAGGCAAGAAATCCCTGTTCATTCAGCCTCACCCTTCCGCCCGATTTTTGACCGGCAATAATTTTGCCGCAGAGTTTGAGGGCAAGGTCCAAACGTTGGGCTTTGATGAGAGCAGACCACATGTATGTTTCACGTGAAACGTCAGCGACGTCGCCCCCTTTGAGGTTGTGGTTTGGGAGTGAGAACGGAAACCGTTTATGCTTCGTTTGTCGCCTCGTCACCGAACTTGACTCCAATGAAGGCACTTCAGGCATTCGCTTTTTTACCCCTCGGTGATTCCACAAATGGTGCTTGAACCCCCACCTCCACCGTGGAAAGCGTTTCACGTGAAACATTTCGGGGGCAGGAAGAAGTTCGAACTTTGGAGCGGAAATAGAGGGCTAATTTTCGGGATTTTGTTAAGCGTGACCTAAACTGTGACGGTGGCGCGGTTCAATAAAAGGTGACCGAAACGTGAGGTGACAGAAGTAGGAAGGCATCACCGTTGTTGTCGCCGCCATTTTCGTCTTTGGGACGTGATAGTTCCTTTGCGGCAAACCTTTCGACCTAAAGGCGAACGTGAAGGTCGAGAATGGGCAATTCCTGACAAGCTGCTGTGCGGAGCCAAGTTCGGCTGAAACCAGCATTTTCAACGGCAATTGCGATGGACAAACTTAAGAGCCACTAGCTGTTTTTGGGTTGTCTTTAGCTTGAATCTTTGGTTGTTCGGGTTCCAGTGGTAGGTGTGTTCGACGCAGCACTACGCCGCTTAGTGGAAGCTCCTCTTATTTGCTCTATCGTTGCTTTTGCGCCGAGTGAAAATTTCCGGCATGAAGGAACAGTTCACTTGTCAGCTTCAAGAAGAGCTAAAATCGCTTCTTCGTCGATTTTGTTCATGTGCCTAACCTTCTCGCTTGATAGACAGAGGTTTCCACGCGTCGCAACGCGTGGCGCTGCTGGAGAGGCATTTCGAGCGGTGAGAGCGTATTTTGATTTTGGCAGGCAAATTGCCTTCGACACCTTCTTACGAGGATGGAAACCCTTTCAGTTCCGGTTGAGCCGGTTGAACCCGACCTTGCCTATCGGTTCTCACCATGACTTGGAGCGATTGGCGTTGGCATAAGTTTTTCAGTTTTCGGAATAGTCAGCGCAGATAATTCCACAAAGACAGGGGCTGTTGTAGTGCGCTTCGAGTGGAGAATGGTTGTCAAGTTGCGGCGTTTCGGATGTCGCCAATTACGTCCTCAGCGAAGCTGCCCGAGCGCATGCAGAGCGGCACTCCATCTGATTTCGGTGGCGGAATGTTTCACGTGAAACGAGATTTAAGTGAGGCTGCAAGTTTTATACGCCCCAACGAAAGCTGGCAAGCAAGGGCTATATGGGAAAGCAAGTGAGCCGGTTTCACCCACTTCTACACGAACGCAAAGTTGTGCTGTAACCGTCAAATTCAACGCTCAGCCGCGCTGACCTTTAGAGCCCGACAGATTTGACCTTTTCTCATCTCTTGCCACGATCGCTTTGCAGTTTCTCACAGGAAAAAACTGAGGGTTGGTTGGCTACTTCATCCTTCCCGTGGCTGGAGATGGGTGGGTGAGAGTCATCGCCAAGGCAGTAAGGATGCTTTGATTGAGGTCACAAGGTCGGTTCAGAGGTTTTTTAACGAACTCACCAACGAAGGTCAAGTTACTCTTTGTGAAACCACGCGACAAGTTCCCCGACGGTAACGAAAGTCTGGTTTCCTCCGTAATTGCCCGGCGGGTCTGAGCGGTTCCAAGGAGTTTCCGCCTCGTGTAAGCACCCCTTTTACAGTCTTGCTGAGCTTTGAATCCTCTTCAACAAGCAGAGATCCACAAGACGTTTCGGACTGCACCTGTTGAAGGGCTCTGTTTTGCGCAAGTTTGACGAATATACTGAAAGGAAGGTGGCAGGAAATCGGGGGCGGGTTATTAGCGGGACTTTTAAGGCAAGCAAACGGATAGAACCTTCAACAGCGTTGTGCCAACAATCAGAAGGAGGGTTAGCCCAAGAAGCGTGGAGTTTTGGGTTTGCTTTTCGTTTGAGAGAGCAAATGAACGAGGGTGGAAAAACAAGCGAGCCAAGCTGTGCGGTCCCTCTTTAGTTTCACTTGCCCCGAGTTCACTGATTAATAGGTTTGTGAATTCAGAACAACTCGTAGCCAAATTTCGGGGGACGATTTGCGGTCAGCTGGATTGGCATTGGCACTAAGCTCCCTAAGTTGGTTTGCTCAACGGCGGGGTAGACTGACGGAGGAAGCAACAGGACTTCACAGTCAATCGGGGCCTTAAGTGATCGTCAGTTCCCTTCTAACATCTGACCGAGCAGGTCGAATGATTGCGGGGTTTTGCTGGTAGGGACTAATCCCAAGTCAGGTTCAGAACTCGCCTCAGAATGGCTACCTACCGACTCGTTGCAAGTAAGGCGGCCTCCACTTGCTTCCCCCGAGGAAGCGGTAAAGGGTATCTGGCACGGATTTTAGACCACATTACTTAAAAGTGACAACAGAAACTTTTTTTGTGGTTATCGGGGTTGGTTTCGATCACCGAGGGGCAGACAAAGTCCGCCTAAAAACACCGGCGAATTTCGCTTGCAACATGAGTTCGGACGAAATCGGAGGGCAAGGGAAGCTGAGCCGAATTTCGCGGGCAAATTTCATCTGCCTTACAATGAATTCACAGGCAAGTTTTCACACACCCCACACTTGGCAAGCCATAGGGGGCAGGCGGTGCTCGTTTGAGAAACAATTGGGTGAGTAGTTCGGTCCACGAACACTGCCGGTCGCTTGTCTGGAAGGGTTAGCTTACGGTTGAGCGACTAAGGGGTAGTGACAGTTCGTTATCACCACTTTCACCTCACTATTTGCCTTGGTTGCATCGGCCTCTTGATTTGCAAAGTTTCCTCCGGCAAAAACTCGACTTGAAGAAACAAACCATCATAGTCACGATTCCCTGTAATTGGGCTCCGCCCACCTCATGGTCCAAAATCAGTGAGGCATCGCTCAACATGCGGTTCATCGCGTCTATGTCATTGTGGTCCAAGATGTTCGTGAGCGTTTCGGCTCGGAGGTCTTGCCCTTTGGTGCAGATGGTCAGTGGGGGCTGTATAACGGAGTGGCGAAGTTGGGGCGCGGGATGGTTCTGCTTGGGCACATTGTGGCTTCTTACTTGCTTTTGAGTGCTTTCACTGTTGCTTTCTACTCATGGCATTGTGCTTACTTTGCCCTTCGATTTCAAAGGGGCAGGATCGAATTTGGGCAACAATCAGCTACACTCATCTTTGTTTCGGCGACACTTGTTCGGTTCGTTCAGCCTTTACTGAGGTAGCTCGGTATTTACTGACCTGCTCGGATTTGGTCTTGGTCTTACAATTGCTCTTTACAAGAACCTGTTTTTGAGGTGGGCTCAAACTCAATCTTGCCGCTAATTTTTGGGGAGTGGGTATTTTCGCCGCGTCAATCTGGCGAAAACCATGAGTTGCTTTACTGCTACATCACCTTTAGTGGTTTGCCCCTCAAGACGAAATGGTCATTAAAGCCTTTCACAAGGGTTCCGCTGAAACAAGCTTCCTTGGCGGGATTTGCTTTCCGTCTCGTCCAACAAGCATTAAGTCTTTCTTGAAGGGGATGGACAGTGGCGGGATGCCAGCGTTTTTCAAGAAAGCGGAAGCGCCCGGTGTTTTTGCTTGCCCCTCCCTCAGCTTCGCTACTGTTGTGAACTTGCTACAATTATCTGTCGATGCTGCTTATCAATTGAGCATCGGGTTTTAACGGAAAGGAGCAAAGTGGGAATGGATTGGTCAAGTCGCGTCAGGAAGGCTGTGCATCGGCTCAAGCCTTATGTGCCAGGCAAGCCTATTGAAGAAGTTCAACGGGAGTTAGGATTAGCAGAAGTTATTAAACTTGCATCTAACGAGAACCCGCTCGGACCATCACCTAAGGCAATTGAGGCGGCAAAGAAGGTTTTGCCAGAAATCCATCGTTACCCTGATGATTCTTATTACCGACTTCGCCACAAAATTGCAGCTTTCTACAACGTTTCGCCAGAGTGGGTTCTGCTCGGTCGGGGTTCAGATGAGATTTTGTTGCATATCGTTCAAACTTTCGTTGAGCCGGGCGACGAAGTTGTTTTTAGCACGCCCTCCTTCGTCATGTATGACATCCTCAGCACGTTAATGGATGCCGTCTGCGTTAAAGTGCCTTTGAGAGATTTCGTCCATGATGTTGACGGGTTGCTTGATGCAGTTACGGAGAGAACGAAAATCGTTTTCATTGACAACCCCAACAATCCTGCAGGGACGATTTTGCGCGACCGAGCGGTGAGATCTTTGCTGAACGAAATCCCTGAAGGCGTTATAGTTGTGCTTGACGAGGCGTATGCTGAATTCGTGGAATCCCCTGACTACCCCAAATCGTTGGACTATGTCAAAGAGGGCTACCCCGTCATTGTCCTTCGGACTTTCTCAAAAGCCTACGGGCTTGCAGGGTTGCGAGTTGGGTACGGATTTGCCCGTCCGGAAATAACCCAGCACCTGTTCAAGGTCAGGGAGCCATTCAACGTCAGCAGCGTCGCGGCGGCAGCGGCCGAAGCGGCTCTCGATGATGTTGAGTTCCTTGACAGAGTCAGGAAAACCGTGTGGGTGAGTAAGCGACTGATGTATCGCGGTTTGGAGCAGTTGGGGTTGAGGTATGTTCCAACCGAGGCCAACTTTGTGCTGATAGATGTCAAGCGTTCGGCAAAAGAGGTTGCCGATGCTTTGCTGCGCAAGGGTGTGATTGTTCGGCCGTGTGAACCTTTTGGTCTGCCAAACCACCTGAGGGTTGATGTCGGAACCCCGGAAACGGTTGAGCGGTTCATTGCGGCATTGAGGGAAGTTTTGAGGGAGATTTAAATCGTTCAGTGAAGCATCACTCGCTGCTTGAAAGGGCACAGAGCGTCCCAACGTTTTCACAAACTTGAAGCGGTGAATTTCCAAATTCCGTTCTATGCCGATGTTCTCGGTTTTGCTTTCCGACCGTGCTGCGGGTTTTGACCCATAGTCACCAGCGATTCCCGTGAGCGTTGTTTTTTGGGAAAAAGTCTTTGCCGGGAGAATTTCTGGCGTTCTTGCTTCAGTTATCAACCGCTCGCCAAGGCTGGCAACATGGGCACCTGAGGGCCAACAACTCTCTAACTGGGGGAGCATTGCGTTTCCTGCGATGATGGGTTCAAAATTGCAATGGGTGCGAATTCCCCCAGAAGTGAGGGGTTTTGTTATGGGTGTCATTACCATAAGCAGGCTCTCTGGGTGCGCTGCAAACGAAGTTGCCGCAAAAGTCGCTGAAGCATTGGGATACGAGGTTGTTGACAAGGAACTTTTAGCCCATATTGCAGCGGAAGCACAAGCAAGTGAGGAAGAAGTCGCCCAATATGACGAAGCAGCTCTGTCACCCATTGAGAGGTTCTTGAGGACGTTAGTCAAGTTTGCAACCCCTGAAGAAGCGATAACTTGGTCGCCCGGACCGCTGAAAGAGACTCCATTTTGGTTGCCGACAAAGGAGCAATGGCAAAAGGAGGGCCGCCGTGTTTTGGACCACGAAAAGTGCTTGAAGTTCACTCAAGCGGTTTTAAAGAAATTGGCACAAAAAGGGCGAGTTATCATCATCGGGCGCGGAGGCATGGTGGTTTTGAAGGATTTTCCGAAAGCGTTGCATGTCCGACTTTTCGCTCCCCTGGAGTGGCGGGTTCAAAGGCTTGCGCAAATTGAAAACATTCCGCCGGAAAAGGCAAGGCAGAAAATCGTTGCTGAAGACAAACGCCGAGCAGATTACTTGCGCCACTTTTACGGCGTTGATTGGAATGACCCGTCTCTATACCACTTGGTGCTCAATGTGGCGGCGCTGGGCATTGAGGCGACTTCTAATTTGATCGTTTCCGCTGCAAGGGAGTTGCAGTTTGAGACTGTGGGTGAGCGGGGATGAGCAAACTTGAGGTTCGTTGCGCTGCGAAGGTGAATTTGTGCTTGCAAATTGTCAACAGGCGTTCCGACGGATACCACAACCTTCGTTCCCTAATGACCGCCGTTAGCGTTTGGGACGAACTCGTCTTTGAGCCCTCAGGGAAGTTCGCTCTAACCGATTTTAATGGAATACCCCTTAACGAGCAAAACACTGTTCACCGCGCAGCGACTTTGTTTGCGAGGGCGGTGGGGAAGGACTTGACATTTACCGTGAAGCTGAAGAAAAACGTTCCATCACAAGCGGGTTTAGGTGGGGGAAGCAGCGATGGAGCAGCAACTATTTTGGCGCTCAGGAGACTCTGGGGCTTGAGATTGCCGTGGAAGAAATTAATCCCGTTGGCTGTCAAAATTGGCGCTGATGTCCCTTTCTTCCTTGTCCCAACAGGTGCGGCAATCGTTGAGGGGATAGGTGAAATTTTAACTCCCGTTAAATTGCCAACACTCTGGTTAGTGCTCGTGAAACCCAGCGCCAGCATGCCAACTCAAGAAGCCTTCGCTTTGTGGGACGCTCAGCCCGTTCACTTTGAAGCTGACCCTGCAGCCTTAGTGACAGCACTGTGGCAGAGGGACTTTACAACGGTGCGAAGGCTTGCCGTCAACGCTTTTGAGGAAATCGTAGCCGATAAAATTCCTGCTGTGGCAGAATTGAAGCAAAGACTGATAGCAGCGGGTGCGGTGACGGCGCTGATGTCAGGTAGCGGCACAACAGTTTTTGGTGTGTTTTTTGAACGAGAAAATGCGGTTCGGGCATTAAGGTTAGTTCAACCTATCGCTAACTGGTGTCAGTTGGCACGCACCGTCCGTCAAAGCGTAATTGTCAAGAGTGGTGAAAAAAGATGACGGGTTTCAAGTGGGATTGGGGAGAGCCACCTGACCCAAAGTTTTGGCAGTTGTTATCAACGGTCGCAAAACAAGAGAAGTGGGCAGTTGAACATGGTTTGCTCGCTGCAAAGGTCGCCGGTTTGACGGCGAGAGCGCTTGCTTTGCCCGAAGAGCAGGTAGAGCAAATTAGCATTGCCGGTTTGCTACACGATGTCGGCAAACTCACTTTGCCTGCTTCCCTGCTTCAAAAGCCCAGACCCTTGACGGAAGACGAATACGCTCAAGTTCAGCGTCACCCGTCAGCTGGGGCAAGGATCACCGTTGCGATGCGTCTCCCTAAGGACACAATTGAAGCCATTCGCCACCACCACGAACGCATGGACGGCAAAGGTTATCCTTTCGGCAAGGAAGGCAGCGAGATCCCCCTTGAAGGTCGAATTATTGCGGTAGCTGAGGTCATAAGTGCGGTGCTAACCCCAAGGTGGTATCGCCCGCCTTTGAGTCCTGCCCACGCTGTTGAGCGGGTCCAGAATTTAGCGGGCAGCGTCCTTGACCCTGAATTGGTCAAAGCCGCTTGCTTTCAGTTGCCGAAACTGTTCGGTTTTTCCTCCCTTTCGTCGCTTGCCCTCTTCTCCAAGCCAATCCCACTTGAGCGTTTGGTTCGCGACGAAGAGGCGATGCTTTGGCGAACAATCCACACTTTCGTGCGCGAGCTTTTGTCGGAAATGGAACGGTTGATGGGGCGACAATTCTGTCAAGCATTCGTGGGATGGCTCAATGAATGGCTGAATAGGCAAAACATACCGATACAGTTCCGAGATTTGAACATGGTCAGCCTGCACCGTTGGTGGCAAACGCTTGGAGACCTTGCCTTGTTCGCCAGAACCCTTGTCGGCGTTACCCACGCAACTTTAAGCCACCTCGTGGGAGCACCTTTCATCGCCGATTGGTTGGACAATGTTCGGTCGCAGTTGCCAGAACAAGCTGATAAAGTTGGACTGCGCTATGGGCTTTGGGTTTGGAAAAACGATATCTCTGCTGCGGCGGTGAACATTTAGAATGAACCTTACCGTCATTGTTGACCTGCTCTTGTTGGCTCTGACATTGGTGGCGTTGTGGTTTGGGGTTCGCCTGCACTCCCTGTTGAGAGCGGGTGAACTTGGGCGAGCCTGGCAATTCATCGTCTTCGGGGTCATTTCGTTGGTGCTGAAGGAATTGCTCCGACTCGGCAACCAATTCATGCCCGTTCCCGGAACGGTTTTTATGGAGAGGGTTGCTGAAGCGGGTTTCATGGTTTTGCTTTGTTATGCCCTTTGGCGCCAATGGTCGGCTTTTGAGTTTCTGCACGGACGACAAAGAAAGCGAACTCGTTGGGATAGAGTCGCTAAAAGTTTTGAGGCCTTGAGCGAGCGTGAATACGAGCAAACTCAGGAAGGTCAAGAAACGCCTGAAAAGGAGTGGCGTGAGCAGTGGTATCGCAAAGCGTGAAGGCTGTCGTGTTGGCTGGAGGTATTGCCGCTTGGAGCGGGGAGCCCAAGGCTTTGTTCAAGTTTAGCGGCATCCCTCTCATCCTTCGTGTGGTCAATGAGTTGCAGGCTCTGCCTTCAATCGTCCAAATTGCGGTTGTGGCTTCAGAACCCGTGTTGTCAATCTTGCCTGAATTTCCAAAACCATGCGTTAAAGTCCATGCAACTTCCGATTTGTGGGCCAATACTCAGCTCGGAATCAAAGCGGTTCAGCCTGAACCCGACGATTACTTGCTCCTTTGCGCTGCTGACATTCCCTTTGTTACGGCGGAGAGTTTGCAGAAATTTTTGGACGAGGCGTTGAAAGCGGAAGCCGACTTAGTTTACTTGGCGGTCCCGCTTTCTGAAGTTCAACGCTTCTTCGGTTCAAAAAAATTTCGCCGAACGAGCGCGAAACTGAAAGAGGGGATTCTGACAGGTGGCAACTTGATTTTATTGCGTGCGAGGGCGTTGCCAAACATCTCCGCCTTTGCGGACCAAGCAATTCGTTCCAGAAAATCGTTATGGCAGTTGGGGCAAATTGCAGGTTGGCGGCTTTTGCTCAAGTGGCTTCTGAGCCTTTTGCCGGTTGTGGGCGATGCTTTCCTTGTGTCCGTCAGCGAACTCGAAAAGCGAGGGGAGGAGTTGCTCGGTTGCCGCTGCAAAGGTATCATCGCTGACCTGCCTGAACTGGCTTTTGATGTGGACAAACTTGAAGATTACGAGTTGGCACAATCTATTTCAGCCCAAAAGTTGGTAAAGGCTTAGCGGTTGAATCGCTGCATCGCAACTTCAATTCCTTCTTTCGCCCAAACCTTCGCCGCCTCCGCAGCCATCTCAACTGCTTCAGCGATGACCTTCTCCTCTTCAGGTTCAAAGGGCGAAAGGACATAAGTTGCCATGTCAACCCCTTCTGGAGGCGAACCTATGCCGATCCTCAAGCGGGGGATGCTTTCCGTTTGCAGGGCATCAATGATAGATTGCAAACCTTTGTGTCCGCCACTGCTCCCTTTCGCCCTAAGCCTCAATTTGCCCAATGAAAGTTGAGCGTCATCCAAAACGACCAAGATTTGCTCAGTTGACAAACTCAACCGGTTTACAGCCTCACGAACAGATTGACCGCTCAGGTTGACATAGGTCAGGGGTTTGAGCAAACCAATTGTCAAGCCATCCAGTTTCGCAACAGCGAAAATGCCTTTGAACCTTGCATCCTCCCGCTTTACACCCAATTGCTTTGCGAGCAGGTTGACAACCCGAAAGCCGACATTGTGACGGGTTCGTGCATACTCGGGACCTGGGTTGCCGATACCAACTATCAACCTGTCAATGGGTTCGGTTCGGTGAAACCAAAAGAGCAAGTTAAGTCACCTCGCCAAAGTGTCCTTCATAAAGCCGTCAGCGCTGAACTTATCCGCCCCGTCTACTTCTGACAACGGTTGGGGTGACGAATTTGAAAGGCACTGAATCTATTTGGCGAAAACTTTGGGCGGGGGGCAAAACCCCGCCCAAAGGTGGGGCACGGATTTATTCCGTGCCGACAAAATCCCGAAAGCTTCGCCGATAAACTTCGCAAAAAGATGGTCGCTTTTACGCCGCTGGCGCTAATTCCTCAAGTTGCGCCCTTTCTTCCACATCAGCGGGCACAAAAAAGTCAAGGTGCCTCAAAGTTAACTGCATTGGGTCCCATTGAACCTCTTTCAGAACCGCGTCAAACTCAAGGACCTCGTTGCCAGTGTCAATCCGAAGTTTCAACGATTTCCCTGTTTCGGGCACGGTTGTGCCCAGAACTTTTCGGATTTCGGAGGCTGACAATTTTATCGGCAAGTTCCCGTTTGGAACCGCCTTCCCATAGATGACAGCAGGGATGAAACCCTGACGGCGCAGCCGCCGCGACGGGCGCGTCCCTATTTCCCGGCAGGAACGAACCCATGCATTCAGCACTTGCTCCGTCATGAAGTCTCACCTCCGCGTCTCTATGGGAGTTTAGGAAAGCCGTGAAGCCGAATTGAAAATTTTGAAACACTTCACAGCAAATGAAAAGCCGGAGAGGACGAAACCTAACGGCTGAGCTTGCTCACGAAACTGCAGCGACTCCTCACCCTTAATCCTGTCCAAAATGTTGGCGCCGAAACGGATGAGTGCCCTAAAAGATAAAGTCAAGGTGGGAGGGTAAAGCTTCCGACGAACTCAAGAAACCGCATGCACAAAAGGGATTGCCCTCCCAAAGGCATAATCAAATGCACACACCATCAAAACGCAAAACGAAAGGGGTATGGTGAATGGAGCCGTTGAGGGTTGAATTCGTTCGCAAAAACACCGTTGAGGCAATTCATCTCGTCCACGCAGTTGCCCTTGACGAAAACGGAAAGCAAATCATCGCCTTCGGCGACCCAGAACTTGTGACCTATTGGCGCAGCACAGCCAAGCCATTACAAGCGATGGCTGTGGTTTTAAGCGGCGCAGCCGATGCTTTCAACTTGAGCGCCAAAGAGTTGGCAATCGCTTGCGGTTCTCACTTCGGAAGCACCGAACATGTCGCAGTCGTGGAAGAGATGTTGGCGAAGGCAGGTTTGAAGGAATCTCACCTTCAATGCGGCATCCATGAACCTTACGATTCAGAGGAGCGAAACCGTTTGATCCGTGAAGGGCTTAAACCTTCCCGGCTTCACAGCAACTGTTCCGGCAAACACGCAGCGATGCTGTTGACAGCGAAACATCTCGGTGCACCTTTAGACACTTACCGCCAACCCAACCATCCAGTCCAACAAATCATCGTCCAAGTTTTGATGGCGGCGACCGGTGAACAAAACTTGCCCGAAACCGTTGTTGCCGATGGCTGTGGCGCCCCCATTTGGGCTTCATCCCTTCGCTCAATTGCTTTGGCTTTCCACAGGTTCACAACGCAAACTTTGCCCGACCTTGACACTTCCCTTCCAATTGAACTCACTGCAAAAGAAGCAGCGAAAAGGTTAGTTGAGGCGATGGCTAAACACCCTGAAATGGTTTCGGGCAAAGGCGTGTGGAACACAAGGTTCATTGAAGCGACCAACGGTCGCTTTATCGGCAAAGGCGGGGCTGAAGGTTTGTT
>JANZZQ010000162.1 GCA_026419315.1 Armatimonadota bacterium
ATCAAGGGGAGAACCAATTTGCCAAGCCCTGACCTCAACCCAGAACGACCTACCTTCAGGCAAACTGACGACAAACCAATCATCTTCGCTCTCCGCAAGGTAAGCCCTTTCAGTCAAAATGTCAATCCCAACAAGGCTTTTTGCGGATGCAGGGGTATTGTTCGGCTCATACGGGTCAACGGGCGAAACGATGCGGACAGAAACTGGGCCGGTTGTGAAAGTTTGGGCGTTGTCAGCCGAGACTTGCGCTACTAAACCTGCAACGCCTTCTGAAGCGGCATCTGCCCGGAAACGCAAAATCACAGATTGACCTGCTGGAATCCTTGGGCGTGTCCAAACGATTTGGCGGTTCCTCGGGTCAAAAGTTCCACCTTCAACGGTGACGGGCGAAAGTATGGATGGGACATTGGGCACTGTCACAACCACATTAATTGCGTCACCGCTACCAGAGTTGACGACTCGCACCGTGAAGTTAATAGTGTCGCCGACGGTTGCTTCTGAGACAGAGGATTCAAGCGTTGAGCCGGCAAAGGTGGGAAAGACGATAACGGGTGGGGGCGGGATTCTCCTGAGGGCTTCGTAAGCATCAATGCGACCCCAACCGTAATCGTTGTCCTTGCCAGGAGCACCTAAATCTACAGCCGTTCGCTCAAGGGCTCGTTTCAAAAAGTCAACATCAATCTCATCGTAGCGTCTGTTCTTGATGGCGAGGGAAATCATCAAAGCGACCGTGCCAGCAACATGAGGGCAAGCCATTGAAGTCCCTTCCCATCGTTCGTAACCACCGCCAGGGACCGCTGACATCACATCAACACCGGGGGCGGAAACATCAGGCTTGATGATTTCACCTATTCCCTCCCAGAAAACAGGACCACGGCTTGAGAAGTCAGCAATTCGGTCGTTGATGTCTGTTGCGCCGACGGCAAACGCCATTGGGTAGTCACCGAGTGAACTTGTAGTGCGAGGGTCTGGCCCTCTGTTGCCAATAGAAAATGCCGGGAAGATTTTCGCTGCAATCCAAGCGTTTATAGCATCACGGTGTTCAGGCCACAAGGTAGGCGAATGACTGGGGGAATATCCCCAGGAGTTATTGACAACGTCAGCACCATCGTCAGTGTTCGGATCCCCGTCAGGGTCTAACATCCACTGCATGCAAGCAATATCATCAGCAGCTGTGCTCACTTCGTCTTCATCGAACAGTTGAGCCACTATGAGGGTAGCCCTTGGGGCAACCCCAATATGAGTGCCACTGGCATTTCCACCTGCAATCGTGCCAGAAACATGAGTTCCGTGTCCTTGCCAGTCTGAAGGTGAAGAGCCAGGGTCAAAGGGATCAAACCAACCATTGACAGGTCGCAATTTGCCCCTCAAATCAGGATGATTGGGGTCAATGCCGGTATCAATTACACCAACAACGACACCTTCACCTTGAACCTGAAAAGTCTGCCAAGCCTGAGGGACGCGAATTCTTTGCAATCCCCAAGTGAAGTTTTGTTGGGGCGCTATTCGGCGTGAGGGGATAGGACGAGGTGGAGGAATAATTGGATTGGGACGAATTGCTGCAACTGCTGGATGTCTCTCAAGTGCTTGAAAAACTTGCTGCGTCCCTTCAACAGCGATGGCGTTGATAATCCAAAAACGGCGATAACTTCGGACTTCGCCTTGTTGCTTCCAAGATTCAAGCAGCGGAATCAGTTCTCGCTGACTTCGTTCGGCGGTTTGCATTAGCAGCCTCTTGACAGCGGGACGGTTTCCGAAAACTGTTGCGAGGTTGGCTTTTTGTTTGAGGACGACGATTTTGGTTTCAAACTGCGGGGACTGAGGCGAGGCGAAATGCCAAACCACCAACACCCCCAAGACCACTAACCCGCCCAAAACCTGTTTCCAACGGCTCATATCACACACCTCCCGAGTTCAACAAAGGACACCTTTCTCAGGAAAACAGCCGCTTCTGGTTTTAGCACCGTCGTAACATCCTGTCAAGCCCAAAACTACACATGCAATTCAACTATGTCGCCATCTTGGAGCACGAAATCCTTGCTAACCGGTTGACCCGGAAAGTCAGCAGAGCCCCAGACCCTTGCGTATTTGAGGCGTTCGGGGAAATCGCGGTGGACTTCTTCGGCGAAATCCAAAATAGTTGCGCCCTTTTTAAGCACAAAAGGTTTGTCAAGCTGAGGTTCTTTGCCCGGCGGCTTTGAGTAAACTCGGATGATTCTTAAACCCTCAAAAATCATTCGCTTGAGTTCATCCAGCCCCACACGCTCTTTCGCAGAAACGGCTATCATCGGTAACCTCTCACCGTAAGTCTCTTGAAGCAGCACGAACCTGTCTTCGGCTTCTGGCGCATCCAGCTTGTTCCCGACCAAAATTGCCGCCCGCTCAACAACCGGGTTCGCAGGGTTATCGTTAATCGGCTCCTTGACAAGTTTCACTCTTCGGGCTTCTAAGCCTCTCAGTAACGCTTCCGCTTGTTCAAAACAATCGTCCGTTGACAAGTCAACAATTAGCAACGCCTCATCGGCTCGCCTAACCATTCCCGCAAAGGCAGGTTCAACTTCGTCAACAATTGGGGGTGTGTCAATCAACTGGATTTGCAGGTTTTCGTAGGCCATCATGACTGGGTAAGGTCGTTGAGTCGTGTATGGGTAATCGGCCACTTCAAGCGCTACACCTGAGAGGGCACTTAGGAGCGCTGATTTGCCGACATTGGGAAATCCTACCGCTACAACTTGACCTGCACCGTGCCGAGGGATATAAAACGGGTCGGCGCCACCCCCTCGCCTTGCTCGCTGCTGTTGTTCCATCTCTTTGAGTTTTGCAAGGCGGCGCTTCAAATCCGCTTGAATCCTTTCTGTGCCTTTATGCTTCGGCAGAAGCGCTAACATCCGTTGTAAGGCTTCAATCTTTTCCTCAATCGTCGTTGCCTTTCGGAAATCTTCTTCAGCCTGCAAGTATTCGGGTGTTAGGTTCGCTGGCATCCTTTCTTCACCTCGCTCTCTTTACCATTTTTCAACATTGTCACTGCAGATGACAGTGGGCAACACGAGTCGGATAAAGT
>JANZZQ010000163.1 GCA_026419315.1 Armatimonadota bacterium
CCGTTAGAGCCACCGGTTTCTTTTCAAGGTGAAGGAAAGTCAAGGGGGCAGAGTATGATGGAGAGGGTTCGGGTCTATGTGGGAACATACACGGGTAAAGGCAGCAGGGGAATTTACGCCTTTGAGTTCAATTTGCGGACCTCGGAAGTGACGCCGGTAAGGTTAGTTGCCGAGACACCAAACCCTTCTTTCCTCTCAATTCATCCAAGCGCTCGCTTCCTCTACTCTGTCAACGAAATTTGGGGCGGTGAAAAGGAAGGAACGGTCAGCGCTTTCGCCATCCAACCCGACGGCAGTTTGCGGTTTCTCAACAAGCAGCCTTCAAAAGGTGTTGGCCCGTGCCACTTGACAGTTGACAAAACTGGCAAGTTCGTTTTGGTGGCAAATTACGGGAGCGGAAGCATCGCGGTTATCCCCATTCTGCCCGACGGGCAGTTGGGTGAACCCACATGTTCAATCCAACACGAGGGGAAAAGCGTCAACCCGCAACGACAAGAAGGGCCTCACGCCCACTCCATTAACCTTGACCCGGCGAACAAATTTGCCATTGTCGCCGATTTGGGAATTGATAAGTTGCTCGTCTACCGATTTGATGCGGTGAAGGGAATTTTGGAACCGAACGACCCACCTTTCTTGGCAACTGCGGCAGGCGCAGGGCCTCGTCACATCGCTTTTCACCCGAACGGCAAATTCGTTTACGCGATCAACGAACTCAACTCAACAGTGACTGCTTACCGCTACGATAACGCCAGAGGTGTCCTGACCGAGCTGCAAACGGTTTCAACTTTGCCCGAGGGTTTCACTGAAGGCAATACGACCGCTGAAATTCAAGTTCATCCATCGGGGCGATTTCTTTACGGCTCAAATCGCGGACATGACAGCATTGCGGTTTTCAAAATCGATGAGGCTACAGGCGAACTGTCGCTGCTGGGTCATCAGCTGACCCAAGGCAAGACACCGCGAAATTTCGGCATTGACCCAACCGGAGCCTACCTTTTCGCCGCAAACCAAGATAGCGATAACATCGTGGTTTTCCGTATCAATTTACAGTCGGGCAAGCTGGAGCCAACAGGGCTTGTCATTGAAATCCCAACACCCGTGTGCGTGAAATTCCTGCCTTTAAACGCGATTGGGTAATTGCGACCCAAATTCGGCCACTAAGTGGCTCTTTGACATCCCTCCATGAACGCGTTGAGAGATTGGTCAGTAACCCCATTTTCCGAGCGCAGCCCGAAGTTTCCCAAAGTTCAAGGGGCAAATTCGCTTCTTGTTCAAAAATTTGTTAGTGAACCCGTGCTGACAAAAACTTCGCCAAACGAAGCTCGGCATCGTCTTTGACTTTGCGCTTCATGTTGCGCGATTTCGTCAAATTGCTTTACCTCAATCCTCATTGCGGGCTTCGGAGCGTCACCCGCGAGATTGAAACTCCTTGACAAATTCCTCGTAAATTTCGTTGACCGATTTGCGCGCCTTTTCTTTCGCCTCGTGCGTTTGTTCCAGTTCGTCAAGTTGTTCGAAGATGAACCGATAAGAAACTGTCAATGCCTCCCCTTTCCGGAGCGAGCGACGGAAGAAGAAACCGAAGCGACCGTAATCGCGCCAAGAAAGTTCTTCGGTCGGGTTTGTTGGGGCGTTTAAGATTGTGCAGGCATACCAGTTTTTGCCGATCGGGAAGACGAGCCTTGCCCACTTGAGTTCCTTGCTTACAACTCGCCCGCCTTCTGTCGGGAGTTGTGGCTCCCAAAGGTAACTCGTCTCTCGCCTTCGTTCGGCGACCTCGTTTGCCGCTCTGAAGTGGATGCCGGCATGGTGACAGTCGCCGTCAAGGGTTAAATCCCGCTCAGCAGTTAGCGTGAAAACCATGTCAATCTGCGTCCGCTTACCGTTCGGGCGAGAGACGAAGATTTTTCGCCTTTCTGTCAAGAGCAGATCGCTCCCTTTCTCGTCCCTTTTCGCCGAGTGCCAAGTGATTGTTGCGATGATAGTTGCCCCCTTGGCTGTGGTGCGAATTTCTTCCAACCGCTTCAACTTGATTTGAGTTCCGACCATGTGCCAGAGGTCGTCAACGCCCAACTCGGAACGGATTTTGTTCCAACCGATGAAGATGCCACGATGGTGGGGATAAAGCCCAAAAGGTTTGCCCTCACGGGTCAAACCCGAATTGGTTAGCAGTTCCCCTTTATCGCCGTAAAGGTGAAGGTAAACTTTTGCCTGCCCCTCGCCGTAAATCAAAGCGGCAATTGGACGATTGTCAAGCCTCACTTCAACTTGTCTTCCGGGCAAATCCTGGTTGGCTACATCCGATGCGCTCCATTTTAGGTTCTGACAGCCGAAAGCGAAACTTGCCTGAGTTGCTAGTCCCAAAAGCCACGAAAGCCCCAAAAACGAACCTTTCACCCTACACCCCTCCTGCCTTTTGGGATTTGCCTTTTCAAGATGGTAGTGAACTTGAGGGCGAATTGCAACCCCTTTCCAGCCCTGACAGCGGTCTCGCGAATTTGAAACTTGTCAAGGTCAATCGGGGTCAGGTGAGTGAATCTTCGTAGCCTTTTAGTCAGACACAACAAGCCACACAAAGGTCAGGATTTTCCACGAATAGCGAGTTTGGGGGTTTTCCCTGACAGCATTTGCCCAACTCACCCGAAGATTTTGAATGGGGAACGGCGCATCCTGAAATGGGAGGCGCAAAGCGAATGAGCCCAAAGCGGAAGCCAATTGCTCAGCCACCGGCGAGGGTGAGAGGCCGAGTAATCATTCACGAAGAGAGGTGTAAAGGTTGCGGCTTTTGTATAGAGTTTTGCCCCAAAGGTGTTTTAGTGGCATCACCCAAATTCAACTCCAAAGGCTACCACCCACCTTATGCGGCGAAGCCTGAAGAATGCGTGTGTTGCAATTTGTGCTTTCTCGTTTGCCCCGAGTTTGCCATTTATTCCGTTCCCGCTGACAGAAAGGAAATTCGTGTCGTCTTTGCGCCTACTGTTCCTGCGACTTTGGCTAAAGTCAACAGCAGTGAATGAGAGGAGGGTTTTGCCTTGACCGTTCGTGTCCAAACA
>JANZZQ010000164.1 GCA_026419315.1 Armatimonadota bacterium
GGCTTAGGGGACATGTTGGCTCAGCTTAGGCTCAGATACGACTCCGATGACGCCCTTGAGTTCGTTGATGAATTGTTCAACAAGATCAAGTGCTGGGCTTACGATGAAAGTGTCAACCTTGCAATTGAGCGCGGGCCGTTCCCCCTCTTTGACGCAGAAAAGCATCTGGAGATGGGCTTCATCCGAGAGCGATTACCGAAGGAGTTGCAGGAAAGGATCCGAAAGCATGGACTCCGAAATGTTTGTGTTTTGACAGTTCCGCCGGTTGGTTCAGGCGCGGCAATGGCGGGAGTGACCAGCGGCATTGAGCCGATTTTTGCCCTTTCTTACATCCGAAGGAGCGAATCCCTGAGCAGAGGTGAGTTCAAAGTTTTCCACCCATGCGTGCGGCGTTACATGCAAAAATTCGGAATCGAAGATGAACGGGATTTACCTGATTTCTTCGTTACCGCACACCAAATTGCTCCCGAAATGCGCGTCCGAATGCAAGCGATAATCCAGTCCCACATTGACCAGTCAATCTCATCAACTGTCAACTTGCCTCACAACACAACGCCGCAGGAAATTGAGCGGATTTACTTTTTAGCATGGAAGCTGGGTTGCAAAGGGATAACCGTTTACCGCGAGGGTAGCCGCGAAGGCGTGCTCGTCACAGAAGATTTTGCCAAGCAAAAAAGAGGTCACTTGATGCCCAAACCGCGACCAATGGTCATGGTTGGAAAGACCTACAAACTGCGAACTGAAATGGGCAATGTGTATGTGACCGTCAATGCTGACGAGGAAGGACCGCAGGAAGTTTTCGTGAGGTTGGGTAAGTCAGGTTCGTCGGCAATGGCGTTTACCGAAGCGATCGGAAGGTTGATCTCTTTGGCACTTCGCGCGGGAGTTTCTCCCAATGCAATTGTAGATCAACTTTCAGGCATTAAAAGCAGTTCAGCGACCCGTCAGGAAAACGGAACAATTGTTTTCTCGGTGCCCGACGCAGTCGCGAAGGCATTGGAGATGTTCTTGAGAGGGGAGAACCCACCGAAAAATTCAACGCTGACGGAAGCGTTATTGCAGGCGTTATCGGAAAGCAATGAAGTGGAGTTGGCAGTGCCCCCGATTCCTTCCATCCGCGAAGAGTTGCCTCAAATACTTCAAGCCAACGGCGCAAAATACTCAGGCGACCTGTGTCCCAACTGCGGCGAACCATTGATTCACTCAGGTGGCTGTGAACTTTGCTTGTTCTGCGGTTATTCAAGGTGTCAGTGAAATTTAAAGCACCTTTTGCAAGTGTTCTCAGAAAGCATCATTATTGCACCTGTCTGGAGGATGCTGCTTCCGAAGCGCCGAATTTTTCGGCTGTGGTCTGCCTTCAAATACTATCATATGTGGAAAGCCAGTTGTCAAGGGAACCTGCTCGACAGTTCAATACATATTGTAAGGGCAGGTTTCGCCTGCTAAGAAACAATCAGGCAACTTTATCCGCACCCATAACAAACTCTTTAGGCGGGTTTAACCAGCCTCTACCGAGGTTAAAGGGAATGACTTTCCAAATTTTTTGCTTGCATCGCCAGTAAGCGATAAAGGCGGGCAGGGTTAACATCTGCCCGCCCTTTTTCAAATTCACATACTATGCCCAGAACCACGGATTTCCCAAATGGAGATTTTCCCGTCATCACGAGGCCAGTGCGGTCGGAAGATTCTGGCACAATCCTGAGCAAGTTTACTCCATGTCATCCACTTGGCGTGTCCGTCAGCAAAGGTTAAGATACTGCCGCCAAGGTGACGAACATTTCTTGGGTTGCGTCTTTGGATATAATCAGACTGGCAAGGATGGGGTGCACACACATTTGCCCAAATGGCTCGTGACCCACCACAATTAGCGAAGTGGGGTGCATCTGAGAAAGCGTTAGTTTCAGCAGGAGCAGGAATTTGAGCGACTTTAAAAGGTCTACCAGTCCAATTGCAACCTAAGTTGGGCATTAAAGGTTCGTTAGCACCGATAGTAATTTGGATGCCCAGAAAGTCCAACGGGAACGACCAGCCCCAAGTATCACAACACCAATAGGCGAAGGGTGCATTTGGATTCTGAATTCCTCGCCTGAGTGGTGGAACAGTGGTTATACCAGAAGGACAAACCCAAACTTGAACATTTCGGACATAAGGGTGAACTTGACCTTGAGGTGTCGTTTGAGTTGCTCGCATAGGTGCATGAGGTGCAGCGCAAGAGGTGATGAACGGATAAGTCTCATCGTAGTCCTGGACATACTGCATAAGCCCCATGCCAACATTGCGCATGTTGGAAAGGCATTGTGACTGGCGTGCCTTCTCGCGAGCCTGGCTGAATACCGGAAACAAGATTGCTGCCAGGATCGCAATAATTGCAATAACGACAAGCAATTCAATCAATGTAAAGCCCATACGACGCATTAGACATCCCTCCTTTTGAAGTTTTTTGAATCGCTTACTGACCACCAAACTGCTTTTTGAAAGGCGGAGCACCTGGGGGAATGGCTTTACCATAGGGCTGCCCCTCTTTGACCTCTCCTGGCCGCGGAATAGTCCCTACAGGCTGAACAGGTCCAGCACCCCTACGACCAACACCTACATAAATTAGCGCAATGACAACAAGAACGGCCACAATCACAATTACCGCCACCCAAGTTGGCACTTGCTGCCTCACTCCTAATCACCTCTCCAAGTTGTAACCAGACATTCAAATTATGACCGCGAAGAAGTTAAATGTCAATAACCTAATTGTGTATCCATTATTTCGAGAGCCATTGAACGAGAAAGTCAGCAATTCGCAGCCCAACTTTCGGTTCGCCGAGTTTGTTCCAAACTTCTGTCAAGCGGTGCCGAACTCGCTCGCGGTAGTTTGTATCGGCGAGGAGTCGTTCTACAGCAAAAGCGATTTTCTCCGGCTTCGCCATCCAACCGACGAATTCGGGCATGATAATTTCGCCAAGGATTCGGTTTGGTAAGGCGAAAGGACCGAGCTCAAGGACATTGACCCCTCTCCAACGAAGCCAATGAACCTGCAAACGGTCGAGTGAACCC
>JANZZQ010000165.1 GCA_026419315.1 Armatimonadota bacterium
TGCCCCTATTGCTACCGGTCGGGCGCTAAGTTTGTGCCCGACCGAACAGCCATGTTCCACTAAACTTGTCCCGCACAAATAACCACCGATGCAAGAAAATTCCCGAAGGAGGTTGATGACAATGGCACGGCGCATCTACATCTTTGACACGACGCTTAGAGACGGTGAACAATCGCCGGGCGTGAGTTTGATGCAACACGAAAAGTTGGAGATAGCAAAGCAACTTGCGAGGTTGGGAGTTGATGTCATTGAAGCGGGCTTCCCAATCGCATCCCCAGGTGAAGCCGCTGCGGTGAAACTCATCGCCGAACAAGTTGGGACTTCCGAGGGTCCTGTCATCGCAGGCTTGGCAAGGGCTGTCAAGCAGGACATTGATATCGCAGGTGAATCCCTCAAGCCCGCCAAAAAGCGACGAATCCACACCTTCATCGCAACCAGCGACATTCACATGCAATACAAACTCAAGATGACTCGAGAGCAAGTGATTGAGGCGGCGATAAATGCTGTCAAGTGGGCACGAAATTACACCGACGATGTTGAGTTCAGCGCCGAAGACGCCACGAGAAGCGACCCAGAGTTCCTCTGTCAAGTTTTTGAAGCCGCTATTGACGCAGGCGCGACAACCATCAACATCCCCGATACCGTGGGCTACGCTTTGCCCCACGAGTTTGGTCAGTTGGTTCGGACAGTTTTCGAGCGAGTGCCCAACATCAACAAAGTCCAGTTCGTGAGCGTCCACTGCCACAACGATTTGGGCTTGGCTGTTGCCAACTCGTTGGCAGGAGTGATGGCTGGGGCAAACCAAGTTGAGTGCACAATCAACGGAATCGGCGAACGGGCAGGAAACACAAGCCTTGAAGAAGTTGTCATGGCAATTTATTGTCGCCACCAAGTCCTTGATTGTTACACTAACATCCGCCACGACCAAATCATAAGGACAAGCCGATTGGTCAGCGATTTGACAGGTATGCCGGTCCAACCCAACAAAGCAATTGTCGGCGCTAACGCTTTCCGACACGAATCCGGAATTCACCAGCACGGTGTCTTGAGCAACCCGCTCACTTACGAAATCATTGACCCGAAAGTCATCGGGTTAGCAGGCAGCGGTATCGTTTTGGGCAAACACAGCGGGCGTCACGCCTTAGAGACGAAACTTCGGGAATTGGGGTATCAACTGACCAAAGAGCAACTGAACGAAGTCTTCAAGCGGTTCAAGGAACTCGCCGACCGAAAAAAACACATCACTGACGCCGACCTTGAGTCTCTCGTCGCTGACACCGTTCACGCTGTCCCTGCTGACGAAGTTGTTTACCGGCTTGACTACATGCATGTCGTCTCAGGCAAAGGGACTGTGCCGACAGCGACGGTTCGCATCCGAAAGGATGGCAACGAATTACTTGCGTCCGAGACAGGAGTTGGTCCGATAGACGCTGTTTACCGAACAATCGCCAAACTCGTGGAAGAGCAGCACAAACTCATTGACTTTCAAGTTCGCTCCGTTGGACCGGGCACGGACGCCGTTGCGGATGTCATTGTGAGGATTGAGGACGAACATGGGAACATCTTCGTCGGTCACGGAATTTCGCCCGACACAATTGAAGCAGCAACAAAGGCTTACTTGCAAGCCATTAACCGACTCGCCTATCACCACCGCCGCAAGTTACCAACACCTCAGCGAGGCGGTGAAATTTGAACAGGGTTGAGCCAACTCGTTCTCTTCCCTTCAGTGCTCCCTCAGCACAGCGTCGGGGTCAACCCGACGCTCTTTTGCTTTGCGTCGGCTGAAAGCCGACGCTACATTTTTTGCATTGGCGAATGCAGGACAATTTGCCTTAGAACTTGGCTCAACTTTAAGGTTGTTCTGTAGGAGCAGAAGATAGTCTGCCCCCAAAAATCATCGCAAAAAGTTATTGGTTGGGGCGGACTCCTTCCGCCTCGCATCCAACAGAGCGACCACTATCCGTTTTGAGAACGAAGACCTTTAACGCTCAACTCCCTTGCCGCTCAGATTTTGGCATCACACGCTATGAACAAAGATGAAAGAAGGGATGACGGATGCAGAGGTTGGGAACGGTTGCAGGGAAAACAGAGCAACTTCAAGGGTTTTCGGTTCGTTCGCTCATATTCGGCTTGGCTTTCAGCGTCGGCGCAGTGCTCATCGTCTCTTACGCAGAGTTGGTTGTCAAGGAAATCCAGATTGCCATTTGCCAGTTCAATCCTGCGGCGCTCGGGCTATTGACAGTTTTGGTTGCACTCAACGGGCTATTGTCTTGGGCTCTTCGGCGCCCGCTTCTGCGACCTCACGAAGTCCTCATCGTCTACACCATGACGGTTCTGGCGGCGATGATTGCATCCCGCGGGTTAATGGAGAAACTTCTGCCAGCTTTGGTTGCCATCAACTACTTTGCCAATCCCCAAAATCGTTGGTCGGAAGCTTTCTTCCCCCACATCCCCAAGTGGCTTGTCCCCTTCGACCCTGCAGGCATGGAGGCACAACCCCCAGCGAAATACTTTTACGAAGGCAGCAAAGGGGCAATCGTTTGGCAAGAGTGGATAACACCCCTTCTGGCGTGGTCAATTGTCGTTGCCGGAGTTTGGACGTGCTTTCTTGCCATCTCAACGATTTGGCGTCGTCAATGGTCAGACCACGAAAAACTGAATTTCCCCTTGACGCAACCACCGTTGCAACTCATTGAACCCTCAAAACGAACGAGTTTGCTTAGCAACCGCTTGACATGGCTTGGCTTTGCCATCTCCGCATTCGTTTTCTTGGTCAACGGGTTCAACATCCTCTTCCCTTCCGTCCCGCGAATTCGGGTTGATTGGGTTCTCAACGATTACCTGACCGACCGCCCCTTCAACGCCATTTTTTACACCCCCGTTTACACATCCTATGCAGCGGTCGGTTTCGCCTACTTCCTGCCAACTCAACTTCTCTTCAGCCTTTGGTTCTTTTTCTGGGTCACTCGCTTGCAGGACATTTTGCTTTCGTGGTTTGGCTACGAACACATGCTCCTGTCTCTTATACACA
>JANZZQ010000166.1 GCA_026419315.1 Armatimonadota bacterium
GGCTTGAGTTCCTCAACGATTTCCCAACCCCAAGTTCCAATGAGCACATGTTCGCCCCAAATAGGGAACTCTGGGTCATCAGGCAAGTGGGTGTCTTGAGTGTAAGCGACCAGTATGCCGTTCTTGCGAGCGAATTCCGAAAGTTTCCGAATCGCCGGAATCGTTTCTTTCGCTGTTGGGACAACGAGTTTGCCACCTTCCTTGACGAAATCGTTTTGCATGTCAACGATAAGGAGAGCTGTCGTTTTGGGGTCAACCCCAACCCGTTCCGTAATCTCATACTCAGGCACAACAACCGTTCTTTCCGCCATCGCAAATCACCTCCATTGCCGGAAATCGCCGTGACCTTCAAAATTTGTTGGCAAGTTCGTAGTGAGCCACGAAGCGTTAACAAAGCGTCACTTCAACTCCTCTTGCTCCCATCATTTTCGGCTCTGACGGCACTTCGCTCCGGGTCTAACTACGAACCGACTTGCCAAATCAAATTGTGGCGCTGCGAAAAATCTGGCGGTTGAGGTCAGTCAAGTTTCGGTTTGTTTTTTTGCCGACGGGATTAAGGCAAAGTTGCCAAATTAAACTTGCATCAAAACCTGACTTGTGGAGCCTCCCTCGCTTCGTCTTCGGCGATAAAAAAGGCGCGAGGGCGAAAGCCTGCCAATGCGGCAATTAGACCGTCTGGAATGCTTGCAAGCCGTGTGTTGTAATCTCGGACGACGGCATTGTAGTATCTTCGGGCATTGGCTATGTCCTGTTCAATTACCGATAGTTCTTGTTGCAGGGCGAGGAAGTTTTGGTTGGATTTTAAGTCAGGGTAGGCTTCCGCGAGGGCGAAAATTTGGCGCAAAGCGTCTGTTAGCATGTTTTCGGCTTCAATCCTTTGCTCCGGGTTTTGAGCGGCGAGCGCTGCATTCCTCGCTCGAATAACGGCTTCCAAAGTGTTTCGTTCGTGAGCGGCGTAACCTTTTACAGTTTCAACCAAGTTCGGAACAAGGTCGTATCTCCGCTTTAGTTGGACATCAACATCGCTCCACGCGTTGTCAGCGAGCATCGCCAACCGGACCAAACGGTTGTAAATCGCAACTGCCCATATCGTCAAAGCAAGCGCCAAAACCAACAAAACCGCAAGGATTTCCATTGTCATCTCCCCCTTGACTTTCAAAAACTGCTGCGTTTCACCATAACACTCCCTGCGATTTTTCGCTACTTTTTGACCATCGTTTCCCGGTGAGGCAAACTCTTTGTCGGAGCAGGTTAGGTTGACGGAGAGGTGAACTGTGATGGGATTTGCTTTTGCGGTTGCAACCATCTTGTTGGCTGCACCGTCCCTTACGCTGTCAAAGGGGGCATTCGTCGGCGTTTTCACTTCGGACGGACAATCATTTTCAGTCCCGACACCAGTGGGGGAACAATGGGTTTCCAACGAACAAGTTCAAAGGGAACTGAAATTTCGCGGTTGGACGGCGCCGTTGACAAACGCCCAAATGGCGGAACTGGCAAAAGGGTTGGAGGCAGATTTCACCGTTGACATATTGGCGGCAGTTTCAAGGGCAAAGGGAAGGTGGCGGGTCTTAATGGTGCTGCGAGTTGTCTCAACTTCGCTCGGGGAAATCGTTCTCCTAAGGCAAACTCAGACCGATATCCCCAGCCCAGACAAGTTGCCTCAAGTCATCAGTCAACTTGCCCCTTCCCTTTTGACGAAACTCTCGTTTCAACTCCCGCTCGCTTCAGTCCAGTTGCAGGAAGGAAGTAAACGCGTTCATTTAACGGCAACAGGCGGTGAATGGAAGAAAGGGATGCACTTGCTCTTTTTCAGGGAAGTTGGTGGTCAAAGGACCTTGATCGGCAAAGGTCGTATCGTCGCTGTCAGTTTGCCTGCTGGCGGAAACAAGTGGTTCTTGGAAGCCGAACTGACAGAAACCAAGGCTTCTGTCCGGACAGGCGACAAAGCGATTCAGGTCTTCGCCCTCCCCAAGCCGTTTACGAAGTGGCAGTGACGACAGTAGTTAATTGAACGAGCAAAGTTACTGAGGGGAAGGGGATGGGTCAGGTGGTTTGGTTTGTTGTTGCTGGTTGATTTGTTCTTTTGTTGTCGGTTGCGTGGTTGAAGTTGTTGGTTCCGTTGTTTCGGTTTTCGCCTCGCCAGTCGGTGAAGGTTCAGGTGCAACAGGAGGCGGTGGAACTTGAGTGGGATGAGGCTCAATTGGGATGACTTCTATTGGCTCGTGGTTAAGAGGCACACCTTCAATCGTCTGGGCTTCTGTTGGCTCCTCTTCAACCTGTTGCCTCGCTATTAGAGCTTTCTTGCTCCCCCGCCTGACAGCGACCCTAATTGCCCCTCCAATTGAACCTGCACCTTGTTCCCAAAGGGAAAGCACAAAAGTTGACCCTAAAAGCTCCGATAGAACTTGCGGCGCTTTCTCTCTGTCGGGAATCACAATGCTGCCGAGGAAAGAATTTCTGGCTCCAACCCCGGGCAATGTTGCCGTCCTTATGTTGTCAAGGTTCAACTGGCGGGCAAAATTCGCCAAACTGAGCAAAGTCCTCACACTCATGTCGGTGGCTACATATTGATGGGCGATGGAGACAAGTTTCGGCAACTTGGTAACCATCCCTGGCCGCAAAAGCTTCTTTGCGAGTTCTTTAAGGAACAGTTGCTGCCTTTCGATCCGCCCCAAGTCACCTCTCGGGTCCCAATGAGTGATCTTGACTTTGCACTTGGGACAAAACTTCCTGTAACCTTTGCTGCGGTATCTGACGAAACCGAGCGCTTGTTCGCCATTAAGGTGGTGAAAGCCGCGCTGAAGGTGAATGTGCAACTTGCCCCAGTTGTCGTCGTAGTGCATGTCGTATTCAACGAAAATGTCAATTCCGCCCACAAGGTCAACGAGTTTGACAAAGGCTTCGTAAGTCACTTGCACAAAGTGGTGAATTTGGATGCCAAATTGCTCTTCAATGACTTGCTTGAGCAGTTCCGGACCGCCGATTGCGTGGGCTGTATTGATTTTGTGGAGTTTGCCGTTGAAG
>JANZZQ010000167.1 GCA_026419315.1 Armatimonadota bacterium
CGCTCGTCGGCAGCGTCAGATGTGTATAAGAGACAGCTCGTGCAGAGTTCAAAGCAAGGGAACTGGAAGAGCAGATAAGGCGACGACAAATGCGGATTCGTGAGTAAAGCCTTTGCTTATTGCTTACCAGTTCGCAGAAGTGATACACAGAGCAAGTGATGGAAGGTGAATTGCAACGCTACCTCGTTCACGCTTCTCAACCAACTTCAAACCTAACCCAAGATGCGCTCTACACCACCCAAGTATGGTCTAAGAACTTCAGGAATTTCAACGCTTCCGTCCCGTTTTTGGTAATTCTCCAACACTGCCGCTAAAGTTCGCCCGACAGCGACACCCGAGCCATTCAGTGTGTGCGCATATCGCGGCTTAGAACCTTTGTGAGGACGATAGCGCAGGTTCATCCTACGCGCTTGAAAGTCTTCACAATTGCTGCAGGACGATATCTCCAACCATCTCTTCATCCCTGGCATCCAAACTTCAATGTCGTAAGTTTTTGCTGCCGAAAAACCCATGTCTCCTGTGCAAAGCAAAACCACTCGGTGTGGCAACCCCAAGAGCTCAAGGACATGACAAGCATCTCTGACCATACTTTCGAGTTCGTCGTAACTTTGTTCGGCTGTGGTGATTTTAACCAACTCAACCTTATTGAACTGATGGACACGAACGACACCTTTTATGTCCTTTCCAGCTGCCCCAGCCTCCCTGCGGAAACATGCTGAATAACTGACATACTTCAGTGGTAATTCGTCGGCATCCAAAATTTCCTCGCGGTGCAGATTTGTAACTGAAACTTCGGCAGTTGGAATAAGCCACAGGTTATCTCGCTCACAGAAATACATCTCTTCGCTGAACTTGGGCAATTGCCCAGTGCCTTCCATGCAATATGGCTTGACAAGAAAAGGAAGTAACACTTCCGTGTAACCGTGTTCGCGAGTATGAAGGTCAAGCATGAAGTTTATAAGTGCTCGTTCCAAAGCGGCACCGAGTCCTTTCAATCCGTAAAAACGCGAACCAGAAAGTTTCACCCCGCGAGCGAAATCAATAATGTCGAGTTTCTCCCCGATCTCCCAATGAGGTTGGGGCTCAAAATCAAAGTCCGGTGGTTCACCCCAAGTTCGAACAACAACATTGTCAGTTTCGTCATTTCCCACAGGGACGCTTTCGTGAGGGATGTTTGGCACAATCAGTAGGGCTTGTTCCAACTCGCTTTCCACTTCCCTTAAACGCGAGTCCAATTCGCTAATGCGGTCACCAACTTTTTTCATTTCATTACGAAGTTCCGTTACGTCCTTTCCCTCTCGCATCATCATGCCTATTTCTTTCGACACGACATTGCGCTGGTGCTTGAGTTCCTCAACTTCCATTATAATTCGTCGGCGCTGTTCGTCCAAAGCAACAATGCGGTCAATGAGTTCGTTGTAGTTGTCCCCTCTCATCCTCAACCGTTCTTTGACAAAATCCGGCTGTTCTCGGATGAGCCGTAAATCCAGCACTGTTCGCATCCCCCCTTTTGTTTTAGGTGTGCCAATTAATGTCGACCGTTTGGATGCTAAATCAGTTAGCGGGCAAAGGGCAAACTTTTTCTTCATGGCTAGTTAAGGTGGTGTATGACTGCGTCCTACCTGTTTGCCATTTGGGGTTGCAGTTTCCTTGCCACTTTTACCACTTCAAATACCTTGTTCAGTGCCTCCCAAAACTTGAGCCAATCTCCCTGCGCACGGGCTTGTTCTGCTTCCAGGAGGTAACCTAACAATTCCGAAAACAACCTATCCTTAGATGCACGCAATATGGAAACCGGAGGCGCTGAGTGAGAAGGTCTGCTTGCATCCCTCAGTCCATCCTGAATTTGAGTTCCGAACAGTTTTGACAGTGCATCCCACAGATCTTCACCCATCACTACCTTTTTCCCTGCAGAAACGATGACACGCTTGATCTCTGGTAGCGGCGTCTGTTCCGCCTGCAAGTAAATTGGCTCAACATAGAGCAAACTGTTGCCTATAGGTAGGATGAGCAAACTGCCGCGAATAACTCTTGACCCTTGTTGGTTCCACAAGCTAAAATACTGTGAGATTTGTGCATCGGCGTTGATTCTTGCCTCTATTTGTTGTGGTCCGTCCACAAGCTTACCCGGGGGAAACTTGTAGATGAACAAGTCTCCATATCTGTCGTAATCGCAATGGGCAGCCATCCAAGCAACCATGTTCTTGTCGGGTTTGCCCAAAGGCGTGAAAGGAATTAGCAACATGAACCTGTCCTTCCCATCGTCGGGCGAACGGATGACAGTGTAGTAGGGGCGGATTGGAACAGGCTTGCCTTCCACTCCGCTTTGTTCCTGAGCAATCTCCCAAGCGTCTTCCTTCAAATAGAACTGGTCTGGGTCAGTCATGTGGTAAAGGCAGAGCATGGATGCTTGGACGGCAAAAAGGGATTGCGGGTAACGAACGTGAGCTTTGACGTCTGGTGGCATATCTTCACGGTTGCGGAATAAGTTCGGGAAGGCTTTCCTGTATGTCTTGAGCATTGGGTCTTCAGCATCAAAGGCGTAAAAGTCCATCTTGCCCGTGTAGGCGTCAATGGTGACCTTGACAGAGTTGCGCAAGTAATTGACGCGTATTTGTGGGGAGATTGGAGTTGAGTAAGGGAAAGAGCTTGTGGCGGTGAAAGCATCAATTATCCAAACGATGCGGCCGTCGCTTGTGACAATTGGGTAAGGGTCACGGTCAAAGAGCAGGAAGGGAGCGACTGCGTTGACTCGTTCTAAAATCCGGCGATACATAAGCAACCGACTTTCCGAAGTGATGTCGGTGTTGAGAAGCAACCCTAAATCCATAAATCGCGCTGCGAACAAAAGTCGCCGCCACCACGAGCCTATTGGGACTCCTGCATCCGCTTCATACCTTGTCTCTTTCCAAGCCCCCCTCTCACCGCTAAGGGGGTAGTCAAATTCAGGGGCGCGGGTGCGAAACAGGACAAATTCGGCTACAGTGTATTGAGAAGCTTGCGGAGATGGCTGCTGTTGG
>JANZZQ010000168.1 GCA_026419315.1 Armatimonadota bacterium
GTGCCAGGCTCTTTTCCTTTTCTATCTGCCTTTCCCATTGGTGCCAAACAGGATTCGCATGAAGCAGTAAACAAACAAGGCTATCGTTATGCCCCATCCCAAAATCAAGAAGACCCATCCCTCAGGCTTCATTGCCCCTCTTTCACCTCCAAGGTTCTCAAATCCTCCCACCTTTTGCTTGCCAGGTGGACAAGCCACAGTTGAACTACGAGCAGGGCTATCATCAGAGCACGGGCGCCCCAAACGACAGGCAGATTCTGCATTGAAACCCCCTCAATTGTTTTGTCAGTTGCTACCCCGATTAAAGGCTGAAGGGCAAATCCGATAAAGACCATCAACAGCAACAGCGGAGTCAAATACTTGGCGGTGTAGTAGAAAAACCTCGGAGCCCGCAATTGAGCGCCTCGGTGCATTTCCTCCCAAATTTTGTTCGCCCCGAAAATCCACATCATCAGAACAGTCTCAATTAGTGCAAACAATGGTGCCCCAAAAGAACCGGACCAAAAGTCAAGAACCTCAATCGCCGCGTTAGCGAAAATGCAAATGTGCATGGCAACAAACCAAAAGACCCCTAACGCAGCCACCGCTTTTTGTCGTGTCCATCCTAGCTCGTCCTGCAAAAACGACAGCATTGGTTGAGCCATTGCAACCGAAGAAGTAAAACCGGCGAAGAAAAGCAGCAGGAACCAAATGAAGCTGAGCAAAGCACCTGCCGGCAAGAAACTGAAAATTGCAGGCAGAGAAGTGAAGCCCAAGAAGAAAATCCCCTTGTCAACAATTTCCTGCGTTTGTTTCAGGCCAAAGAAGGTCACTGCGGCAGGAATGGCAATTGAGCCGCCCAAGACTACTTCAGCAAATTCGTTTGCTGCCGTCGTTGACAGCCCCGTAAGCATCACATCGTCGTTGGGTCCGAGGTAACTGGCATAGCACTGAATTGCGCCCATACCCAAACTCAGACTGAAGAAGATTTGACCGAAGGCTTCAAGCCAAACCCTCGGTCCTGTTTGCAAGTTGAAGGCCTGTTGAAAGTTTGGGTTCCAAAGAAACCCCAAACCCTCAATTGGGGAACCACCTTCATGCCGCCCTAAAGTCAATGTCCGAATCATCAAAACGATGGCGAACAAGAACAAAAGTGGCATCGCGATTTTTGCAAGCGCTTCTATCCCTCTCGCAATTCCACGCCAAAGCACGAAAATGTTCAATGCGAAAGTGACGAGGAAAAAGAAGTAGGCAGCGAAACTCGGAATGGTCCAGAAACCGATTTCCCGAGCGACAATGTAGTTGGTGCGGAAAGAGTCAAACGGGCGCAAGACTTCCTCAACGGAAATCCCCCGTTGAACGACCAATTCCCCAGTCAAAATTTTGTAGGGCACAAGGAAGGCAAACCCCAAAGACCAACTCTCAACGTAGGTGTAGTAGATGGCGATAACCGTCGGGATGAAAATTCCCAAAACACCCAAGTATTTGCTAATCGGATGTGGCCACATCCGGTGAAACATTCCCGGCGTCGTGCCATGACCGTGGCGTCCCCCGAATCGCCCTTGTGCCCATTCAAGCCACATCACGGGAATGCCCATGAAGATGTAGGCGATGAAGTAAGGTATCATGAAAGCACCGCCGCCATTTCTAACTGCTCGCCCAGGGAAGCGGAGGAAATTCCCCAGACCGATAGCGTTGCCTGCCATCGCTAAAACCAAACCAATTCTAGTCGCCCATCGTTCTCTCTGACGCTGTTCTGCCACTCCTCTTCCCCTCCTTCCAAACTTGACAAAATTCCCACTTCCTCTCCCGAACAGGATATGGACAGGGCGCAAACCAGCGTCAGAATTCTCGGAAGAGATCTTTTCACTCGTTCCGGAAAGTTCGTTCAAATTATGACGCATGCACCAACGGACGAAACGACGGGTATTGTCAGTTTGCGTTAGGCTTCCCAAAGGTGATGGACATGGAGTTAAGAGGCAAAGTTGCACTCGTCACTGGTTCCGCTAAACGTTTGGGGAGAACCATCGCATTGGCGTTAGGCGAGCGCGGTTGCCACATCGCCGTTCACTATCGCAAATCCGAGAAAGAAGCGTTGGAAACCGTGGCGATGCTGAAAATGATGGGTGTAAAGGCGCATCCTTTCAAAGCGGACCTGACCGAGGAAGAACAAGTGAAGGCAATGATGGATTCCGTCGCCCGAACCTTCGGGCAACTTGACATTTTAGTGAACAACGCAGCCACCTTCGCCCGAACACCTTTTGAACAGCTTAATGCTACCGTGTGGCGAAAATTCATGGACACCAACTTGACAAGCGTTTTCCTGTGCTCCCGGTATGCTGCTGATTTGCTTAGTGAAAGTGGGGAAGGGGTGATCGTCAATATCAGCGATACTGCTGCCTTTAGACCTTGGACTGGATTCTTACCTTACTGCGTGTCCAAAGCAGGGGTTATCGCACTTACGCTCGGTTTGGCGAAGGCTCTTGCGCCTAAGGTTCGCGTCAATTGTGTGGCGTTAGGGACTGTTTTGCCCCCGGAGGAATACGGGGAAAACTGGAAGCAAGAAATGAGCGGGAAAACTCTGCTGCAAAGGTTAGGAGCTCCGGAGGAAGCTGCTCAAGCCGTCATTTTTTGCATCACTTGCGACTACCTGACCGGTGCCATCATCCCACTGGATGGTGGACGGCACCTTCTCTGAGAGAATGACCGGCCAAAAGCGAAGGGGTGTGGCTGTCCATGAAAACGATTGTGGCGGTGACCGGGGCAAGTGGCGCCCTTTACGCCCAAAGGCTCCTTCAAGTTCTGTCAATGCATGAGCAAGTTCGTGAAATCGCTTTCATCATGTCCGAACAAGGCAGGATGCTTTTCGCCCATGAATTGGGTGTCAACCTCAGTTTGCAAAAACCCGATTTGAGTCTGATTGGGGTAAGCATGGACAAACTCGTCGCATTTCACCCAAAGGATTGGTAAGCACCACCGTCAAGTGGCTCAGCACGTTACGATGGTATGGTCGTTGTCCCTTGC
>JANZZQ010000169.1 GCA_026419315.1 Armatimonadota bacterium
GCGGCTTGGGCTTGAAGGGATGTCGGAGCAGGTGAACCAATTCCTTGTTGCTCCCTTTGTGCGTATGCAATTGCCCCGGCAGACGGTCAAACGCTAAGTTTGAGCGGGAATTCGCTTGCGGGGACTCAACCGGCATAGGTTGTGAAAGAGTTAAGCGACGTTGAGGCTTTGCCGATTTGGACCGATTTTCCTGCCCCCGTTTCTTAGCTTTGGACGATTTCCCTTCGCTAAGCGCTGTCAATTGGCTAAGTTTTGAAACTGAAAACTCGCCGGCAAATCCCACCCCAAATTCAATCGCGACCGAAACACTTCCCGCTCTTCCCTTTCTCTTGACAAAACATGAGACAAAGTCAGGCAGTCGTGAATCGAGTTGAGAGGGAATGGTCGGACAAAAGTCCGCCCCGCTTCCACGTCGCTCTCAAAGAAGGTTCCAACTGCTGTAGCCATTAAACTGGGTTCGGTAGGGATCGCCAACAACGCAAAGCTCTCCAATCAGCAACGCATAACGAATTTCATTTGTAGCGAGTTCGCTGCTGGTGGGAACGGGAGGAAACATGGTATCTTCGTTCTGGGTGTTCTTGCCTTAGGAACCTGCGCAAGTTTTCTGGAGCGATAACCAAGCCAATGGCAAACCCCAAACCTGCGCTTACAAACTCGTCCCAAGGCAGTTCAGCGAGAAGCGCCCGTTTCATCTTCTGCATCCAAGTCGCGATCAAACGGAGGGGGTCAGCGATGAAAAGGAACGGATAACCGTTTTCACTCTTCTGGACAGCGCTGAACAGCCGCTCCGCCTCTTGCGTAACTTGGATGCGACGTTTTTCTAACAAGATGTCAAGGGCATCTGATTGTAGGTCACCGTGGAGGTAATCTTGAATTACGTGGTAGGCTTCGCGTGCCATTGGAAACCATTGAGCCTCAGCGTTCATTGTCAGGTGCAGAGTTTTCAAAGTTTCCATCTCATCTGGCAGCCTCGCTACCCGCCGCACCCAGAAAGCGTGGGCTGACAACCTGCTCCAACCTTGGTCCCCAAGAACGATCAAAGGTGCGATGTAGCAACTTGACAGAACCAAAGCGTCGCGAACTTCGGAGGGCACATCCGGCGAGAGCTCTGTGAACACTCTCGCAGTGCTCCCTTGAGGGTAATTGACCGGTATCCCAAAATCCAATAAGCTGTTGCTGGGCAAGACTCCGACTTCTGTGGGTTGGAAATGGTTCCTCAACCACTTTTGTCCCAACTCCGCAAGGTTGGCTTCATCTTCGGAATGAAACAGGATCACGCGAACCCTCTTCAGCAGTGATAGGTAGCTATGCAGCATTGGATTAGGTCACCTCCGTTGTCTGATGGGGACGGGAAAGCGGTTGTGGTGCTTTTGCCAAGGCAAGGGAGTTTTAACGGATACCCATCGATTGGAGAACCCTTTCCAGCTCCTTCAGACCACCAGGCATCCCTTCAATCACTTGGACAATGATGCCCCTCTCGTTGACGAAGTAAAGTGTTGGCAACCCTTCGATCCTGAAGCGATTGGCAATTTTCGCTTCTGGGTCCAACGCAACCAAGTATGGTGTTTTCTCCTCCTTGACAAAGGGTGCCACCGATGCCCGCCCATCCTCGTCTATGCTGATGGCAAGGATAAGGACCCCTTTCTTCTGGTATTTGTAGTGCAGTTGGTTGAGCCACTTGCTCGTAACTTGGCAAGGCGGGCACCATGTTGCCCAAAAATCAAGGATGAGAACTTTCGGATTCAAAGTCTTGTTCCCCTTTTGGTCTCTGATTTGGACCCTCAACTTCTCATTGTCTACCCGCACCACAGCCACTTTCCCGTCCAAAAGTGTTGCTTGGAAAGAAGGGATTGGCTTTCCTTCCTTTAGGGCGCCGAATGTGAAAACTGCCGCTAACAGTGTGCTGATCCCTATGAGAAGCGAAACTCGCTTCACCACTGATGACCTCCTTCACTTCTGCTTTGCTTTATTGTGCCAATTGATTTGAGCGCAGTCAAGGGTAGCAAGTAACAGACGGACGTCCTATAGTTGTGTTGCGGAATGGTGAAAGGATTTTGGAGGCGAGGGATTGTGCGACCTTGGTGCCTTTCAGAAATCACTTTGAAGACGGTGCGCGAGAGGGGAATCCCCGAAGTTGCGGTTTTGCCTGTAGGGGCTTGCGAACCTCACGGGTTGCATTTGCCTTACGGCGCTGATACATACGAAGCCGTCGCAATTGCGGAGAGGGCCTGTTCCATCGCTTACGAACGGGGAGCAAAAGTTTTGCTTTTGCCAGCCATCCCCTACGGCGTGGACGCAAATCTGCTTTCCTTCCCCATGACCATTCATGTCCGGCAGGAAACGCTGAACCAGATAGTTCGAGACGTCGTTTTCTCCCTTGAAAGGCACGGGGTTTACAAACTCGTCCTAATCAACGGGCACGGCGGGAACGATTTCGTTGGGGGATTGCGAGACCTCTATGGGCAAACGAAGGTTTGGGTGTTCCTTGTCAATTGGTGGCAGGTTGGGAGTGATAGGGCGAAGGAAATCTTTGAAGAGGTTGGCGACCACTCTGGCGAGATGGAAACAAGCGTTTGCTTGGCAATCATCCCCAACTTAGTTCGCCTTGAGGATGCCGATGATGGTGCAGTTAGACCGTTTCGGATGGAAGCCCTTGAGAAAGGTTGGGCATGGACGACGAGGCCATGGGAGAGGTTGACGAAAAACTCCGGTCATGGGGACCCAAGGAAAGCGACGGCGGAGAAAGGGGAGCGTTATATAAACCTGATCGTTGAGCGAATCGCCGAATTTTTGGTGGCACTCGCTAAAACCCCGATAGACGAGTGGTTTCCTTTTGAGCCACCGAGGTAGTTGCGAATTGAGTTTGGGCGTCTTAAAATCAGAGCCTGGGAGGGCATAATGAGAATGGCGTTTTTGCCCTCCACCCACAAAAAGCGTGGGAGGTGTGTTGGCGATGCAAGCGCCAACGATGAGAAGGACTGTGTTGGATG
>JANZZQ010000170.1:0-2675 GCA_026419315.1 Armatimonadota bacterium
GACTACGGCTTAACGATGCTTAGACCGTGGCTTTCCGACCCACAAATCAGGCAGAAAATCATCAACGGTCAGCCGCCAGTTGAATTGCGTGAGGGTGTCGGTCGCTATTTGGAGGGCAGCGCCCAACAGTTCTGGCGGTTCTTCAGGGACAAGATCCCGAGGTGGGCTGCCGAAGTTGAGAGCGGTGCGAGGAGCCTTGACGAGGTTTTACATGAGGCGTCGCTTGAAGTCGGCAGGTGGGTAGTTGACAAAACTCAATTTCGCCAAGATGTCACCGACATGCCGATGTTCATCAGTCGTGGCGGGACGCTCGGGCGGTTGTGGTTTCAGTTCGGCAACTTCTTGGTTCACCAACTTGAATTTTTGTTCGGTCCCGGCACGACGATTGAGCAAAAGGCGAAAGCCTTCGCGGTGATGATGGCGCTTGGTGGGCTTGCGGGCTTGCCATTGTTTGAAGAAATTGATTACCTCATCAGGAAGATAAGTGATGAGCGTTTATCGCCGAAGACCGCGTTGCTCGTGCGTGCTGGCGATGAAACGAGCCCCGAGCATTGGTGGGCACTTGGGCTTTACAAAGGCTTGCCTTCTTTCATCGGAGTTGACATGAGCCAATCGGTCGGTTTGCCGTTTTGGCAACTTTACCAGCGCATCGCAACGCAGCCTGACATTGAAACGAACTTGGTCGCTTTCCTCGGTCGGAGAGCACCCGGCGGAGCGATGTTGGTTGACATCTTCATGGCTGCTTTGGATTACGCCCGATCTCCTTCGGACAGGTCATTCAGGCGGTTGATTTACTCGCTGATGCCCGTTGGGATTGCGAGGGCACTTCAAGCATACTACGCAAACGCCGAAGGGGTGTTGAGATCGCCGGTGAAGGGTAGGGCGTTGCTTAAGGATGTTGATAAGACCGTCATTGCCGCTTTGACGATGGGCTTTACCCCGACTAAGTCTGCTTTAGTCAGCGAAATCCGCAAGGAACTCGTCAGGGCTGGCGAGAAAGCGCAAGCGGAGCGGAGCGCAATAGCGGAACAAATCGCCGACTTGTATGTGAAAGGGACAAAAAGAATTTTGACGGATGAAGAGCGTGAAAGGTTCCACGAACTTCTTTTGAGATTTTACGAACTTCACGGCGATTGGCGACCTGTCAAGGAGCGAATTTGGCAGTTGATAGCGCCAGAGGCAAGGCAACTTTGGAAAGGTCAACTGAGCGATAAAGACATCTTGAGATCGCCGACAATGCGACAGTTGACGGAGATAATGAGGAGTTTGGTTGGGGAGTGATAGGCATGGCGAAAAAGAAACAACGAGCAGTTTCATCTGAAATTGAGAAATTGATGAGGGAATGGAAACGGACAGGAAAGATGACAACTTCCCGCGCGACCTACCGACCGAGGACAAAGAGAGAGGCAGTCAAGCAGGCGGCGGCGATCGCTTACGGCAAACACGGTTTGGGTCGCGCTGGGCGAAGGCGGAAGAAACGAAGGAGGTAAAGGATGCAAGTTTTCAAGCACGGTGATCCACCAGTTTGGGTTGAAATCAAAAACCGAAAGGGGATCACTGTCGCTGTGTTGAACGACTTACACATCCCGTTCCACGACGAGCGAGCCCTAAACCTCGCTTGCGAGATTTTGCGGGATGTGCAACCGAACTTAATCGTGCTTAACGGCGACATTGTTGACTTTTTCGCAATAAGCAAGTTTGACAAAGATCCACGAAGGCGTTTGGAACTTGCGAAAGAGATAAAACAATCACGAGAAACATTGAAAAAACTTTTTGAGAAATTTACGACGGTCTGGATTTATATTGAAGGAAATCACGAAAACAGGCTTCGGAAATACATTTGGAACAGGGCGACGGAGTTGATTGGGCTTGAGGAACTTGAACTTGAGAATTTGCTGAAACTCAAAGAGCACGGGGTTTTGTATTTGCGCCAACTTGACACGCCGCAGCCGATTGATCAGTTCGCTACGCCGCAAGTCAAAGTTGGCTTGCTTTACATCGCTCACGGCGACACTTTCAGGCTCAACGCTAACTCGGTCGGCGTAGCGCGATGCCTGTTCTTGCGGACATTCAAAAACTTGCTCATCGGACACTGGCATCGCGCTGACAAGTGGGAACAGATGGATTACGAGGGAAGGTTGCACGGTTGCTGGGTAGTTCCTTGCTTGTGCTACCAGCGACCGAACTGGGACACTGGACGGATTTGGGGGCAGGGGATGGCGTTGATTGAGGTTTCGGCGTCGGGGTTTTTCAGGGTTGATGTTGTCTCGTTCATCAAAGAAAACGGAAACCTGCTCGCCTTCGTTGGCGGGAAAGAATACAGGACAAGGAGATGATAAGGATGAAGTGCCGATGCGGTCGCAAAGAATGGACGAAATGCCATCGCTGCGGAGCACCTGTTTGTTATGTTCACGCAGTTTTTGATTACGACTCAACAGAAAAGAGAGTTAAGTGGATGTGCGAACTTTGCAGGGATATTCAAATCAGGCAAATTCCGAGAGATAGCGAGAGAGAACTCAAAAAAGCGATAAGCGGAGGGTGACAAAAATGAAGTTCTTGTTCATCAGCCCAAGCGGTGACTTTTTGCCCGTCGCAAGACGGGTCAAGGAAGAAGGCAACGATGTCGCTGTCTGGATCAAAAGCGCACGGGTCAGGGGTCTCGGCATTTACAGGGG
>JANZZQ010000170.1:2685-2976 GCA_026419315.1 Armatimonadota bacterium
AGCCAGCATCATTTGACAGTCTGGGGCGCAAGCAAGGTCGCGGACAAACTTGAGGAAGACAGAGTTTTCGGCTTGCGCGTGATGGAGCAAGTTGGGATCAAAATCCCGTTGACCTCGCCGCACCTTTCATCACTCGCCGACGCCCAATCCTTCATGCGCCAACACCCAGACATTGAGAAGTGGGTCGTCAAGTTTGAAGGCGAAAACGCACCACGAAGCACAGTGATTGGCGAAATTGAGGAAGTGTTGGACATGCTTGATACTTTGCTCGGTGAAGGCGAAGGCTCAAAG
>JANZZQ010000171.1 GCA_026419315.1 Armatimonadota bacterium
GATGGAAGCCATTCGCAACCTCATCCAGCAACTTGGTGTTGACGCTCGCCCGAACTTGCAATTTGAAATCATCCCGCTTCAAAGAGCATATGCACCTGACTTGGCACAAATTCTGCAGACACTGTTGTTTGAAGGGGCTCCCGCTGCTCAAAGGCAAGCAGGCTTTAGGTTCGCAGGCGCTTTCACGCCTGGCACTGCTGTCTCACAGGTTACAACAGGGCTTGTCCGAAGCGGCGAAGTCCGCATTGCCGCCGACAACCGTTCAAATGCCTTGATCATTGCTGCTACGAAGGAAAACTTAGCTCTTATCAAGCAACTGGTAGCCGAACTTGACAAAGATTACATGCCACCCGTAAAGCCTCGCACCTTTGAGTTGAGGTATGCCGATGCAACTCAGGTAGCCGATATACTTAGCCGGATAGTTCAAACGGCAGCGCCACAGCAGCGAGGGTTTGGTCTCTTCTTCGCTGGCATTCCTTTTGAGCAGCGGGTTTTGGGTCAGCAGCAATGGATGGGTTTGCAGCAGAATACAGTTGTTGCTGACCCCCGCCGAAATGCTGTCATCATCACCACAACCGAAGCCAACATGCCCATTTTTGAGCAGCTGATAGCGGAGTTAGACCAACCTGCTGATTTGGGGCGCCTTGTGAAAACCTACCGAGTGCAAAATGTTGACGCTCAAGCGTTAGCTCAAACCATCACGACGATTTTGCAACAGCAGCGTCGTCCCACTGGCTTTTTGCTCTTCGCCCTTGCAGGCGATACTCAAAGGCTTGGTCCATTGCAGAACCTTCAAGATGTGACCGTTACTGCCGATGAGCGAACCAACACCATTGTCGTCACGGCTCCACCTGCAGCCTTTAGCGCTATTGAAACTCTCATTGAGCAACTTGACCAGCCACAACCTCAGGTTTTCATTGAAGTCGTCATTGCCGATATAACCTTGACGAAAGATTTGCACCTTGGCGTTGAGTGGCATATCTTCCAAGAGAACATTTTGGGTGAGATAAACCAAGCCACCACAGACCTCGTCACTGGCACAGAAGCAGCTAAGCAAGCAGGGGCTCAAGGATTGTTCTGGGGTTATGTCAGCGAAACATTTAGGGCGACCTTACAAGCTCTGGCTCGTGACCAAAAAGTTCGCGTTATAGCGACACCACACATCTTAACCCTCGCAAATGTTCAAGCGCAAATTCAAGTTGGTCAGCAATACCCTGTCGTCACAAGTTACTATCCAGGCACTGTCGGAACACCACCGCAAATTAGCGTTGATTTGCGTTCAATCGCCACTACCTTGCAAGTTACGCCTCGGGTGAATAACGCTGGCTATATCGTCATGGACATCGTTCAAACCATTGACGATTTGGGGGGAACAGTTCAGCAGGCAGGCTTCACTCAGCCTATTGTCAACACCCGAGTTGCTCGAACTTCGGTTATGGTCAAGGACGGTCAAACGGTTGTCATCGGTGGTTTCATGAGAGACCGAATTGAAGAAGTTGAAACGGGCATACCTATCTTGAAAGATTTGCCACTGTTTGGACCATTGTTTAGGCGAACGGAGAAAGTGAAAGCGCGGACTGAACTTATGGTCTTCCTTACACCTCGCATCGTCCGAACTCCTGATGAGCTTCGGCAACTTCTTGAAGAGGAACGAAAGCGAAGCAAGTATGCACCCCCGCTCCCCATTCCTGACCAACAACTCATAAACAAAAGTCCTGTGCCAAAACAAACACCTTCTAACAAACCTGAATGAACCGATCAGCGCTCGGAATGGGCAAAAAGGCGGTGACTTTTATTAAGCCATCCTTAGACAAGATAGAAACTTTTCGGAGGTGAAGTTGCATGAAGCGAATCTTGGTCGGATTGGCGTTGATTGCTGCTGGCTTTTTGGGCGGCTTGTTGGCACAGCCGCCTCAACCACCGGGTGGACCAGGCTTCGGCGGACCTGGGTTTAGTCCCGGGGATTTCGCAAGGCGTATCCCCTTCGCCGGTGGAACTGTGGCGCAGGTTCAAGGCAACACGATAGTCGTTGAAGCGAGTTTTGGAGGACAAACTTTCAGTCGGACTGTCGTCTTGACGAACCAAACGAGAATCCAACGGAGCCAACCTGGCACAAAGGCAGACATCAAAGCCAACTCCTTCGCCATCGTTAGAGGTCAACCCGACCCAAAGAGCGGCTGGATGCACGCCGAACTTGTTGTTGTGATGCCGGATTTGCCCGAGCAAGCAAGTATGGTCGTTGGCCGAATCTACGATGTCCGTAACCAGGGCAACCAATTTGGCGTGAATGTCCCCATCTCCGTGCGACCAGAGGCAAGGGTCTACAAAATCACTACCGCTAAAGCCAGTGAAATCAAACAGGGTGACCAAATCTTCGTCCGAGGTCGCCCTGATGAATCCACTGGCAACCTGGTCGCTGAAGAAGTCATCGTCGGCGAAATGCCGCCTTTGTTCGGTCCTGGCGGACCGAGGGGGTTCGGAGGACCTGGAGGCTTTGGAGGTCAACGGGGCTTCCGCTCCGAAGGAGGACGCCGCACCCAGCGAACCCAATGAACAGCGAAAATTTAGCCTGAAGTAAACTCGGAATCCATCGCTCAAAAAGGCAGGGGCCCTCACGCCCCTGCCCAATATTTTGGCTCCAACTCAAGTTTCGTCTTTTGTAGCCCAAAAATTTTTCAGTGGCAAATTTTCGGCAGGGTGATAGCGAATGGGGGGCAAGGTCGGAGAAGAGGGTTTGTTGGAACGGTTGAATGAACTTGCTTGGTGGCAGCGAATTTGGACGATGTTGAAACTTTCCGGTCCAGGCTACTTGCAAAGTGCTTTCACCCTCGGAAGCGGGACGGCGAGCGCTTGCGTTTTGGCTGGCTCAAAATATGGCTACCAACTCCTTTGGGTTCATCCCCTCGCGATTATCATGGGAGCCATCATGCTTTCAGCACTCGCAAAACAAACATTGACAACCCTTGAGC
>JANZZQ010000017.1:0-4877 GCA_026419315.1 Armatimonadota bacterium
ATATCACGCTTGCGCTGACCAGTCCGATTATATTCGGGAGGTGACTGCCAATTACTGCGGGAACTCTTCCCGCCTCACCGAGTTGGCAACCGATGTTCCAAATCAAGTAGTAAAGCAGGAAGAAGACGACACTAACCCCTACGGCGATCCCGCCTCCCCGGCGCAATTTGAGGGCGATTGGCGCTCCGAGCATCGCCAGAACAAAACATCCAAGCGACATAGCGAATCGGTTGTGCCACTCAACTACATATTCGGCGATGACTTCTCTTGGGACACCCCACTTCCGCATCCGCTCAATTTCCATTGACAATGCCGTCAAAGTTAGTCGGTTTGGGGCAAGTCGCTTTCTGTCAGTGCTCAACTCCGCTGGAGGTCTCAAGGAAGTTGGGCGAGAAAGGTATTCAAATCGCTCGCGCAGCATCGGTTTGTCTGGTGTGATGATTTGGATGAAACCTTCGTAGAATTCCCACCGGTTTCCCTTCCAGAAAGCCCTCTTCGCTTCCAAGAAGACTCTCTCTCCCCTGTCCGTTGTCTCCAAAAGCCACAAGTTACGCAGTTCCCCCTTTTCTGGGTTGAACTGGTCGGCACTCAAAATCAGGCGTGGGGTTTTGGGTGGCTCGGCGATGAAAAGGCCTGCAGTCACTCCCAGCCGCTCCCTGTATTTCCACAGCAATGCATCGGCAGCACCGTATGTTGGAGGAACTACGAAAGCGTTGAGCCAAAACGAAATGAACGAGACAAGCAGTGACAAACCGCCGATAGGGACAAGCAACCTTCGGAAGCTTATTCCCGATGCGAGTAAAGCCGTGATTTCCAAATCGTGACTCATCCGACCGATGGTCATGACGACGGAGAAAAGGGTCGTGATGGGTATGCTCCAAACGACGATGTAAGGCAAAGCCAAGAGAACCCACCGAACCACTTCGCCCACTGGAGCGCGAAGTTCAAAAAGCAACTCAATACTTTTTCGCAGAACTTCGCCAACTATCAAAAAACCAGAAAAAACTGCTAACCCAATTAGCCAAGCACCTGCCAACTCGCGCAGAATGTAGCGGTCAAGGATGGTCATCGCTCTGTCAACCCTCCAAGCTCTGAAACCATCAAAGTTCAAAACTTTCGCCCAAGTAATAGCGGCGGGCGATTGGGTCGTTGACGATCTCTTGGGGAGTTCCGTGCGTTCTGATCACGCCTTCGGATATGATGTAACTTCGGTCGGTGATTTTCAGGGTCTCGCGAACATTGTGATCGGTGATGAGGATGCCAATTCCCCTTTGCTTCAGTTGGGTGATTATGCGTTGAAGGTCCTCAACAGCAAGCGGGTCAACACCTGTGAAGGGTTCGTCAAGGAGCAAAAATTTCGGGTTAGTCGCCAAAGCCCTCGCGATTTCAACCCTCCTCCTCTCCCCACCAGACAAAGCTTGCCCCAAGTTTCTGCGAATCCTCGTCAAGTTCAACTCCTCCATTAACTTCTCCGCAATTTCGCGCCTCTGTTTCGGTGGAACACCTTGCATTTCCAAAACGAGCAAAATGTTTTCTTCAACCGTTAACTTTCGGAACACGGAGGGTTCCTGCGGCAAGTAACTGATGCCCATGCGGGCGCGAAGATACATGGGCAGTTTGGTGATTTCCTGACCGTCAATAAAAACTTTCCCGCCGTTAGGGAGGATGAACCCGGTCAGCATGTAGAAAGTCGTCGTTTTGCCGGCACCGTTGGGACCAAGCAGCCCCACAACCTCGCCTTGACGGACTTGAATGGTAACCCCATTGACCACCCACCTTTGACCGTAGCGTTTGCGCAAATCCCGTCCTTCCAAAAGAGTGGGCGAGTTCATCTTCGTTCACCACTTTTCGCTTCGATCACTTCGGTTCGGATGTTGCCTATCAGGGAAATTCGCTGCAAAGTTGTGTCGCCTTCTAATCTGTCTGCGACCGCTTTTAATCGTTCCCCTTCAATTTTGACCTTTCCAATTCCTACCAGTTCCCCGCTTTCCCAACGCCATTGCAGGGATTCAAGGTTGACCTTCAGTCGCGGCAGCGTCGCCACAACGGTGACGCCACCACTCATTTCCATTTCGCGTTCTTTGAAACGAACCTTGATGGTTGGGGCGTGAAAAACCGTGACGATTTTGTCGCCTCGAGTGACTTTGCAAACTCCGTTTTTCGTTGTTGCGACCTGTTGCTCAGAATCGTAATGGCTGGAAGCAAACTGCAATACCCATCTCTCTTCCCGCTCGGGAATCTCCGCAACCAGTTGACCGACGGAAATTTGTATGCCCTTTGACTCCCCGCGAATTTGAGAGGTCTGAATTTGCCAGGTAAATTGATTGCTCCCGTTGAGAGTTGCAGCCACCCACCACGCTATCAAGAGCAGAGCAAGCAGAACGGCAAAACCTAGCAAAATCCACCTTTCCTGCTGCAATCCCTTCACCTTCCCCGAGTTTCCTTAGGCGGTTTCATCTTCACTTTCGAGGTAAGCCTTGCTATAATTTTGCATCGGCAAAACGGCTGGGGCGTGGTGCAGCTGGTAGCACGCGGGACTCTGGATCCCGAAGTCCCTGGTTCGAAGCCAGGCGCCCCAGCCAAATTAATTTGTCCGCCCCAAACTCAAAAGGTTGTCTGCAGGGATAGGGCAGGTAACCCCACACAGAGAAATTTAGTGCGGGATTCGCCTGCACCTACAAATGAAGAAACACTCCCCCGTAAAGGGCAGGCAAAACTTTTTCCCGGCGGATCTCATTTGCTTCCCCTCTTAGCCGACTAAAGTCGGCACTTGAAAATTTGTCAGCAACTTAGGCTGAAGCCCATGAGATGTGAAGCCCATGAGATGTGTGAACACTCGGCGATTTCAACTTTTAGGGGCACATGGGTTGAACTTGACGGGAATCAGCGGCGGATAGCAACGAGGGAGCGAGCGTAGAGGGATTCGCTGAGGCTGCTTATGACCACAGCGTCGTGCCTTCCAGAAGCATGGATGAACAAACCGTTGCCAATGTAAATTCCGCAGTGGTCAATTCGGTTGCCTTTAATAGCAAAGTAAAGGCGATCCCCTGGCCTCAAATCGTAAAGGGGGACAGGGATCCCCACTTTCGCCTGTTCCGCAGCAGTTCTGGGCAATTTGATTCCCCGGGAAGCGAAAACCCTCTGGACGAAAGCGGAACAGTCTAAGCCCCTGATGGGTGATGTTCCCCCGTATTTGTATGGCACTCCCAAATAACGCATTGCTTCTGCCACGACAGCGCTGTTGTCTCTCCCAGCTTGCCCTCCAAATGCTCTCATTATGTCGTCCCAGAAAATGACCCTGTTTTCCTTCCTGAGGGCACTTTGAGCAATCCAACCCGTTGAACCGTTGATCATCAAAACCCCATACCAACCAGGTCGCTCCGTTGTGACAATCACCTGAGTGCCCCTCACAACCTGGCTCCACACAGGTGCTCTTTTGCTCGGAGCGCTGTGGATACTTGCTACCGAAGCGATAACAGTCCCAACGCAACCGAAAATGCGAGGGGCAGGAAGAACCGGTGGACGGCGCATTGAAACTGTCTGGCGAGCGGCAGGGGTCTTTGATTGGGATGAAGAAACGCTTGTTGGTTGTTCGGTTTTTGTCTCAAGCTTTTGCTCCAAAACGGGCACCATTAAAACTTGACCTGGGGACAAAGAAGCATTGATCGGCAAGTTGTTAGCATAGGCGAGTGCGGAGACCGGGATATTGAATCGCTGAGCGATGCTAGTGAGCGTGTCGCCAGCTTGGACGGTGTAAACCCAGTAGGCACGGGCAAACGATGTGATTGCGGAACGGGATGGTTGTTGCTTTTGAGGCAAGTTGGTCAATCTTTGTTTGTCGGGAACTTTTGTTTTTGGATTTGCCTCCTTTACGGGCACCAAAACAACTTCGCCTTGATGAAGCGGTTGGTCGGCAACCATATTGGGGTTAGCTCGAAGTATGTCTTGCAGACTGACATTGAACCGCTTGGCAATTTCGGCGAGAACCTCTCCCTCCTTTGCTGTGTATAGCCGATAGGTTACACTCGTTTGAGGCAAAACCGCCGATGCTGTCACAACCAGCAAAGCTATGGTGCAAGGGAATGACCGCATCGTTATCACCGACCCGTCGCTCCATCGTTTCGGCGCTTCATGCTTTGAGTTGAGACTGCGGGCTTAATCGTCCATGTTTGCAATCGGATGTGCTCCAGTGTTTTCGAACCTTCAAATTCGGGCGGGAAGATGAGCCACGTTCCCTTGAAACGGTAGTTGCGAAATTGCGGTTCACTTGCCACTTTAGGCAATTCAGGGACTTTGTTCAAAGGGATAGACGCAGGCAAAGAATGGTCGGTTTGCCAATGTTTCAACAGCCGCGCTACCGCCTGCATGAAAGCGTTGGGTCCAACCAACTGTCGCCCAATCGCGATTTTGTCGGGGACACAACCCGTTTCTGTGCAGAATTCGTCGGCGTAAAGAACCGCGTTCAAAAAATCCCCAAGGGATGCCTGTCCTTGCTGAATTTCTGTTGGTGGCATTTTGGGTGGACCAAACAATTGACGCACAGGCACCGCTTCAGGCAAGCGACCATCACTTGACAAAACAGCGGCAACCCGGACAAGCACGCCGAATTGCTCTGCTGGGGACAGAAAGTTTCCATCGACGAGTTGATATGTGAACTCGGGAACCCTGTCGGCAAGTTGCAAAACTTTGTCAACACCTATCCATCGGGGTGCTGGCTGCTTGTATTCGTCGAACAGTTGACGGTAAGTCGTCAATTCAACCTGAGGTTGCCTCACGACCCAAGAGAGGAAACGGTCAAAATCCTGTTGCAAGGAAGCGATTTCACCTTCAGGTCGTAAAGGCGCGGGGTTCCAATGCTCCTTTGGTGTTCTTTTGCC
>JANZZQ010000017.1:4887-15379 GCA_026419315.1 Armatimonadota bacterium
ATATAATTCCGCGCTATACATGGCATTGGCACCGTCGCCGGCGGCGGTAATGACCTGGCGGAACTGCTTGGCGCGGCAATCCCCCGCGGCAAAAATGCCCTCCGCGGACGTGCGCATATTGTCGTCCGTGATGATGTAGCCGCCATCGTGTTCGCTGCAAAGTTTCAAAAAATCCTCCTGCATCGTTCTCAACCGCTTGCTTCGGGGGACATCAAAGTAATGGTCAAAGGCGATGTGGTATTGAAGCGTTAAGTTGTTGGCAAACCAGAAAGGTTGCCCCCGTTGAAGGGCAAACGGGGAATCGCAAAAAACCGGGATATTCAACAGCGACATCGCGGCAGCAACTTGTGCTCCCCAACTGTTTCCGGGTTTGCACCATGCGGATGGATGTTGTCCGAGAGATTCCCTAACTTCGTTGATGCCTTTCAATTCTGCCTTCAAGATTCGTTCTATCCCGTCCTGCCACCCACATTCATCCAAAATTTCAGCCCAAGTTGGAGGGGTGGAGTGTTTGTCAGAGTGGTAAGCGATTTCGTGGGAAGCCATTGCTGCAAGGACATCTTGCCTCCCGCGAAGTTGTAACGCCCTCACCAATTCGCCAACGACGCAAATGCAGGCAGTGATGCCGTGCCTGGTCATCGTTTCCGCCCACCACTTTTCTGCGTCGTCAGCAGCGGGCGTAATGTAATCTTCGCTGTCAAACGAAAAAATAAGCCTCACCGCCATCCTTAGCCCACCTTCGCCGAATTTTGAGAGGAAGATTAGCGCTTTCGGAACTGGAAGCCTCGCCTTGCTCTTTTATGCCCATATTTCTTCCGTTCCTTTGCTCGAGGGTCGCGAGTGAGTAACCCATATCGGCGCAAAATCGGGCGCAATTCCTCATTCCAGACGACAAGGGCACGAGCAATGCCGTGCCTCAAAGCGCCCGTTTGCCCATGCAAACCTCCTCCCTTAGCCGTTGCCCTAACATCAAACATGCCGAGAGTGTTGGTAACGCGGAAAGGTTCAATGACTTCCTCATAGAGGGAGATGCGGGTCACATAGTCCAACAAAGGTCGGTCGTTGACAATGATTTGCCCTGTCCCTCCAGGAATAAGCCAAACCCGAGCAACTGCCTCCTTTCGTCGCCCGGTGGCGTAAAACCTGATTTCACCTTTAGGGGTGATGTCAATCTTGCCCTCCCTCTTCTTGATAGGTTGTGTAGGCAAAGCGACTGTAGGCAAAGGCTCAGTGCCCGTTTCCGCCGAAGTTGTTTGTTCAGCGGATGTTGTTGTCAATGGTTCTTGGGCTTCGGCTGCTCGTTCCGTTTCAGCTGATTCTGTCGCACCCATTGACGTTTGTTTGGTTTCTTGAATCTCTGGAACTTGCTGTTCCATGTTCACTCGGCACCTCCTGAACTTATCTCTCCCAAAACTCGTTTCATTCTCATTGTGCGGGCACAGGGACTCGCGTGTTCGTAAGTGAAAGCGGCTGTGGCTTTTGAGCCTGATGAGGATGGTTGGGACCGCAATAAACCCTCAATCGCTTTAACATTCGCGCCCTCAACCGATTTTTGGGCAGCATTTTTGACACTGCCAGTTCAATAACTCGTTCTGGACGATTCTCAAGCATCCATCGGTAACTGTAAGCCTTCAAGTTACCCAACCGCCCTGAGTGGCGGTAGTGGAACTTTTGATCCAACTTTTTGCCCGTCAATTTCACTTTCTCTGCGTTGACGACGATAACGAAATCGCCAATGTCCAAATTGGGCTGCCATTGAGGCTTGTGCTTGCCCATCAAGATGCGGGCAATTTCGCTGGCGAGCCGTCCCAAGATTTTGCCCTCTGCATCAACGACCCACCAACGACGCTCAACGGTTTTTGGGTCAATCCAAGTTGTCTTGTTCGCCATAACCGAACTTCCCCCTTTACGGTGTTTTCGGTTGAATCCCTCTTTGCTGCGTTGTCATTTTCCAACAGTCGCCTTAGATGGGCAACTTCTTCCCTCACAATTGCTCTGCTTGGGCTTCAACAACTTTCTGCCTCGCTTGCGTCTCCTTGACCATTTCCGTGGCATTCAAACGGTCCAAAATGGCTGCAAAACCAATTAAGTGTGCCATTGCGCCTCCAACTGTAATGGCTTGCCAAACTTTTGTAAACCCCTTAGCCGTTTGCTGTTGAAAAGCGACAATTTGCTATTGCACAGCAGTAAACCTTTCATCCATTTGCCGCCGCAAAACTTGAATGAGTTCACTTTGATGCTGCAGAGTTACCTGAATCGCTTTCAGTTCGGGCACAAGCAAGTCCTGAATGACTTGCCTTAGCCCTTCCACGAAACCTTTCGGATTGTCAAGCCGCTCCTTCTTCTGCGCCATCTTTAATGCCCTTCCTCCCGTATTTCACCCTCACCAGACACAGACCATGTGGTGGTGCGGTTTTGCCTGCAACCGACCTGTCGCGAGCCTCAAGTATAGCCCTCATCTCCTCGGGAGACCTTTGCCCCAAGCCGATTTCAACCAGTGTCCCGACAATGATGCGCGCCATATGGTAAAGGAAAGCGTTGGCTTCCATCGTGATCGCGATGATACCTCTGCTTTTGGTAACGACAACCCGCCTCATTTCCCTGACCGTAGAACCCAAATCGCTGCCACTTGCGTGAAAGGAAGCGAAATCGTGAACACCAATTAGAAACTCCGCTGCTCGCCTCATCGCTTCCACATTCAGCGGTTCTGGAATGTGCCAGGCGTATCTCCTCAACAATGCTGACGGAACTGGGCGATTGTCAATTAGGTAGCGGTAGACACGACCGGTTGCATCAAAGCGCGGATGAAAATTTGGGCTAACTTCGGTTGCTCTCTTCGCCACGATATCTGCTGGCAAAAAGGAGTTTAGTGCTAAAGGCAGTCGTTCAACAGGGATGGGGCAACTCGTCCAAAAGCTGATAACTTGCCCCTCAGCGTGGACACCTGCATCCGTTCGCCCAGCCGCTTTAACACTCACGAAATGTCCCAACAAAGTTGTCAAGGTGCGTTCTAACTCCTCTTGGACAGTTCTCAACCCCTTTTGTCGTTGGAAGCCGTGAAAATCTGTGCCGTCGTATCCAATGACCAGCTTAATGTGCCTCATAAGCGTTGAGCGTCAAGGGTTGCCCGCTCATTCACTCCACAAGCATCAAAACCGCTTCTTCAGCGGCATCGCCTCTTCGCATGCCTGCTTTGATGACACGAGTATAACCTCCATCCCGGTCTTTATACCTTGGCGCGATTTCTTTGAAAAGTTTGGTGACAACTTGGCGTCGCAGTGGATTGGGGATGTATTCGGCAATAAGGCGGCGAGCAGCAACGGTGTCCTCTTTGGCGACGGTAATCAGTTTTTCCGCAATTCTTTGCGCTGCTTTTGCCCTCGTGTAGGTTGTCTCAATTTTTTCGTGGATGAAGAGGGACGCGACCAAATTCCTCAACATGGATTTTCGGTGAGACGGGAATCGCCCGAGCAGTTTGTAGTCCTTCTTGTGTCGCATTCTTCAGTCACCCCACTCCTCGCGGAAGTAGTAACCAAGTTCGCGCAGCCTTTCCTCTATCTGCTGCAAGGATTGTTCCCCAAGACCTGAGACCCGGTCCAGAAGTTCTCCACGGGTGTAACTTGTCAGTTCTTGGATTGTCGTGATGCCGTTTCTACGCAGCACATTGACGATTCGGGTTGGCAAGCCCAGCCGCTCTATGGGGTCTCCCCCGGAAACAACCCCCTCCTCAACACCTAACTCCTGCAGGACAAACTGTCTCGCCATGCCGAGCGGCTGGAGCAATCTCAAGTGTTCAATGAGCAACTGTGCTGCTTCCACAACTGCTTGGTCCGGCTCAATCGCTCCGTTGGTCCAAACTTCCAAAATCAACCTGTCGTAGTCGCTGCGAACTCCAACACGCGTCGGTTCAACGATGAAATTGACTTTCTTGACGGGCGAGAAAATCGCATCAACGGGGATCGTGCCCAACGGCAGTTTTGACCTGTCAATCCTTTCCAACGGCAAATAACCTTTACCGACCCTGATGGTCAGTTGCATGTCCAGAAAAGCCTTACTATCTGTCAAGGTTGCGATGTGGACTTCCGGATTGGCGACTTCAAAGCCGTAAGGCATTTGGATGTCAGCTCCTGTGACCTCTCCCTCCCCGCGGACTTGAATTCTCGCTGTGTAGGGAATCCTCGGGTTGATGGTGGGCAGCGGACGGATGGCAACTTCCTTCAGGTTCAGGATGATTTCAAGGACATCCTCTTTGATGCCGGGGATAGTGGTGTATTCGTGGGGCACACCCTCAATCCAAACCTCCGTGATCGCTGCCCCCAAGATGTCATTGAGCAGAGTTCGGCGCAAAGCGTTCCCAAGGGTCGTTCCCAAACCGGGTTCGAGCGGAGCAATCTCGTATTTTGCGTAACGGGCTTCCCTCACCAACTCTTTGATTTGTGGCATCACCAACAATCTTTCCATCGTCAGCATGTTCATTTCGCCTCCGTCACCTTGGCATCAAGCCAAAACCGCAGGAGAGATCCCTGCGGTCAGGCTTGTAGAGTGCTCAAATTGATTAGCGGGAGTAGAACTCAACAACCAAGTTCTCATCAACGGGGACGTCAATTTGGTCGCGAGTCGGCAAACTAAGAACTCGCCCAGTCAAAGAATTCGTATCGCGACTAAGCCACGATGGAACCGTCCAGTCCCCCCGCACCTCAATCGCTCGTTGGACATCAGGGTTATCTCTCATGTCCTCTTTGACAGCGATAACATCCCCAGCATCAACAAGATAAGACGGGATGTCAACGGTCTTACCGTTTACAGTGATATGCCCGTGCACAACCAACTGTCTGGCATGGTTTCGGGAAAGGGCGAAACCCAGGCGATAAACAACATTGTCAAGTCGGCGCTCCAGCAATTGTAAGAAGTTTTCGCCGGTGTTACCTGGCATCTTGGTCGCCATCTCAAAATAGCGGACGAACTGTTCCTCACGGACGTTGTAAATTCGGCGCAGTTTTTGCTTTTCCCTCAATCGCTTCCCGTATTCGGTTTGCTTGCGCCTCAGTTCACCGTGCTGCCCAGGCGGTTGCCTTCTCCTGTCCAAAACGCACTTCGTCACGCACTTTTCGCCTTTCAGAAACAATTTCACGCCTTCCCTTCGGCACAATCGGCAAACAGGACCAATGTAGCGTCCCATGCAATCGTTCGCCTCCTTGCAAATCTAAACTCTTCTTCGCCCCGCTGGTCTGCAACCGTTGTGGGGCGTTGGTGTGATGTCTTTGATAGTGCCAATTTCAAAGCCCAGCGCTTGCAAAGCTCGAACCGCTGTATCTCGCCCCGGACCAGGTCCTTTGACGAGAATGTCCAGTTTTTTGACCCCCATGTCCATCGCTTTCTTCCCTGCGGTTTGTGCTGCCAATTGGGCGGCGTATGGAGTCCCTTTCTTCGTTCCCTTAAATCCGACTGTCCCGCCACTCGCCCAAACCAGTGTGTTGCCCTGTGGGTCGGTGATGGTCACAATTGTGTTGTTGTAGGTTGACTGTATGTGTGCGACGGCATGAGTTATCACCCTTCTTTCCCTTCGCCTTCTCTGCCCTCTTCTCGCCGTCTTTTTCTGAGCCATTCTTTTTCGCACCTCCGTTCAAAAGGCGTTAAAGTATGCCATGCTGTTTAGACAATGTTCAGGTCGCAGTTTCGGTGTCAGCGCCTCTGATTAGCCTTTCTTCTTTGACCGCTTACCCTTCTTCGTTCCAACAGTCTTTCTCGGACCTTTCCGAGTTCTCGCATTCGAGCGAGTTCTTTGCCCGCGAACGGGCAGACCTGCCAAATGCCTTCGTCCCCTGTAGCATCCGATGTCAATGAGCCGTTTAATGTTCTCGGCAATTTCGCGTCTCAGATCTCCTTCTACTTTGTAGTTGCGTTCAATGTAATCGCGCAGCCTCGCCAATTCTTCGTCGCTGAGTTCCCCCAGTTTCCTCATGGGGTCAATCCCGACGGCTTCGCAGGCTTTAATTGCCAAAGTTCGCCCTACCCCGTAGATGTAAGTCAACCCAATGAAGAGCCGCTTGTTGTCAGGGATGTCAACTCCAGCGATTCTCGCCATTCATCCTTCACCTCACTTGCCTTGCCTTTGTTTGTGTTTTGGGCGCTCGCAGATGACATAAATGCGCCCTCTTCTTCGGATGATTTTGCATTTGTCGCACATCTTTTTGACGGATGGTCTCACCTTCATTTTCCGTCTCCCCCTGACGCCGGTTTGGTCACTTTATTCTGTAAACGATTCTCCCCCTTGTCGGGTCGTAAGGCGAAATTTCAACTTTCACCCTGTCGCCGGGGACGATGCGGATGAAGTGGACTCGCATTCGCCCCGAGACATGAGCCAATACCTCTTGCCCATTGTCCAAAACAACTTTAAAAGTTGCGTTTGGCAAAGCCTCTTTGACTGTCCCTTCAACTTCAATTGCTTGCTCCTTCGGCATTTTCCCAGCCTCCCGCATTTTGGCTCAAGTTTCGTCAAAATTAACCCCGCCAAAGGTCATCTTCTCCGTTGGGACCAAGTGTCAAGATGAGCGGTTCGCCATCAGGCGAAATCGCAACCGTGTGCTCAAACTGAGCAGCCAAACTCCCGTCTTGAGTAACAACCGTCCATTTGTCTTCCAAAACTTTAACACGAAAATCTCCCGCTGTCACCATCGGCTCAATGGCGAAGGTCATACCTGGCACTAAGAGAATTCGCTTCAGCCTCGGTTCAGTGAAGTTAGGGATTTCCGGTGCTTCATGCAAATACCTGCCAACCCCGTGACCTACGAGTTCGCGGACAACGGAGAAACCGTGGCTTTCAACCCAATCTTGGATAGCCGCTGATATGTGCCAAACGGTGTTGCCCGCCTTTGCTTGTTCTATTCCCTTGTAAAGGGCTTCGGCTGTGACTTTCAAAAGTTTGCGAGCCAAAGGGCTAACTCGCCCCACACCCACAGTGATGCCCGTGTCAACGTGAACGCCCTTGTAGAACACTCCCAAATCTATCCCTACGATGTCGCCCTCCTGCAATTTCCTGTCAGTGGGGATAGCGTGAACTACGGCGTCGTTAACGGCAATGCAAGTGGCGGCTGGATAGTTTTTGTAGCCTTTAAAAGACGGAGTTGCCCCCATCTTGCGAATTACCGATTCGGCAATAGCATCCAAATCTTTCGGCGTTACTCCCGGTTGCACCGCCTCCTTCGCTGCTTTCAAGGCGTGGTAAGCGATAATGCCCGCTTCTCTCATACGAGCGATTTCCTCGGGCGACTTTATGATGGGTTTCGGTTGTTGCCGCTTCTTCAATGCCAATTTGTTCATGACAGTTTCACCTTTTTCAAGCGTTCGTAAACTTCTTCGGGCTCGCCGGAGGAGCAAACCTCAATCAGGATACCCTTCGCTTGATAGTAATCCACGACGGGTGCTGTTTGTTCCCTGTAAACCGCTAACCTTTTGCGGATGATTTCGGGTTTGTCATCGTCCCGTTGAACCAGTTTCGCCCCACACTCGTCACAAACCTCGTCATTTCGCGGGGGTTTGGATTTAAGGTTGTAGATTGCCTGACAATTTGGGCAAACTCGCCGGGAAGACAAACGCTCAACGATTTCTTCATCGCTCAAATTCAGCAAAACCGCCGCCTTAACTTGCCAACCCAACCTCTTGGTCATTTCATCCAACACTTGTGCCTGAGCAAGGGTTCGTGGGTAGCCGTCCAGCAGCAAAGGTCTATCTTCACTCTTAAGGACCTCTTCAACGATCCCGTGCATCACTTCGTCTGGAACGAGCAATCCCTTTTCCATGTATGCTTTCGCTTGGATTCCGACCGGTGTTTGTTTTTGGACAGCCTCTCGCAGCAAATCGCCCGTTGCGGCATACCGCCACCCGTTTTCTTCCGCCCAGCGCTGACCATGAGTCCCCTTCCCCGCACCAGGTGGTCCCAGCAGCACGATGACCTCTTTTCGTTCCAACACAGGCAATCCCTCCAGACAAGCAAATTTCAGCCTCAGGGCTTTTCGCAACGAAACAGGGGCGTTTCACATTCAAGCAGAGTCTGCAAGTTGTCCCCTCAAACTTACTTGATGAAGGTCTCGTATTGGCGAAGCAAAAGTTGAGCCTCAAGCTGCTTCATCGTTTCAAGGGCAACGCTAACGGCAATCAAGACGGAAGTTCCGCCGACAAGGCTAAACTGAGACTCAGGGATTCTAGTCCAAGCCGGCACAAGGAACTCAAGTACCGCCACAATTGCAAGGAACACCGCACCTGCAAAAGTTATGCGGGTTGCCACACGGTCAATGTATTCAACGGTCTGATGCCCGGGCCTGATCCCGGGGATCACGCCTCCCCACTTCCTCAAGTTGTCAGCAATTTCGTCCGGTCGGTAGACTATGGCTGCGTAGAAGTAGGTGAAGACAAAGACCATGATGCCGTAAAGGAGCAACCCAAACCAGCTTCCGCTGGGCAAGAACCAGTGTTGGATGACAGAACGAACTTGAATCATGTCAATGGTCCAGCCGACAAAGGGGATGGTGAACTTGATAGGGAAGAAGGAAACGAGCGTGACCGGAAAACTAACGACGGCAAAACCGAAGATTATCGGGATTACGCCGCCGATGTTAACCGGGATGGGCAAGTAACTCGTCACGCTACCCAACCTGTTGCCAACCATCCTCCGCGTGTAAGTGACGGGGATGCGCCTTTGCGACTGCTGAACATAGACGATGAAGACAAGGGTGAAACCGAAAAGGGTAAAGAGCAAAATGACGCTGCCCCAAGGGACACCGCCAGATATGGCGCTCGATATAACTTGCACTAACTCGCCAGGCAATCTCAAAACGATGCCGGTGAAGATGATGATGGAGATCCCGTTGCCGAGCCCTCGCTCTGTAATCAATTCACCAAGCCACATTAGAAAAGCAGTCCCTGCAATCATTGACAAAATCGCCCATGCTTGTTGCCAAATGCTCAAATCCTGGGGAAGGACGGTTCCCCCACCAGGTAGCGGGGTGTTCATGAACAAGTGCAAGTAACCGAAACCTTGCAGGAAAGCGGAAAGGACCGTCAAGTATCGGGTCAGCCTCGCGAGTTTTCGCCTACCCCATTCGCCCTCTTTCCGCAACTCCTCAAGCTGAGGGAAAGCAGCAGTCAGCAATTGAACTATGATGCTGCCGTTGATGTATGGGATGACACCTAAGGCGAAAATTGAGAACTTGCTCAATGCGCCGCCAGTGAACATGTTGATAAGCCCGAAGAACGGACCTGCGCCCGCTCCTTGGGTGAAGAACCTTTCAATCCCGCTGGTGTCTATGCCGGGCACGGGAATGTGAGAGCCAAAAGCATAGACAGCCAAGGCGAAGAGCAGGAATTTGAAGCGGCGCTGCAAATCCGGGACTTTCAGCGCCGTCAGGGCGTTTTGAATCAAATTGCTCCCTCTGTCTGGTCTCACCATCATTGCTAAATCACCACTGCTTTTCCGCCCGCCGCTTCAATTTTCGCTTTGGCGGACGCGCTGAAGTGATGGGCGTAAACGGTCAAGGGTTTCGTCAATTCACCATCGCCCAAAATCCTAACCCCATCTTCAATGTCGTCAATGATACGTCGCTTAACGAGTTCTTCCGGTGTCACGACTTCACCAGGCTCAAATTTTGCCTCCAACTGCTTGACATTGACAATTGCATAGTGCTTTCGGAAGGGCTCAACGGGCATTGCCTTTTTGCTCTCACCGCGCAACTTTGGGACTCTCTTGTAAAGAGGTGTTTGACCACCTTCAAACCAAGGCGGGACGTTTTCTCTAGCCTTCTGTCCCTTTGTCCCCCTCCCCGCAGTCTTTCCTTGCCCCGCAGCGATTCCCCTTCCAACGCGCTTCTTGCGCTTTTTTGAACCCAAGGCTGGTTTGAGCTCGTGGAGGGATACCATGTCAGTTCTGACCTCCTTCCGTCACTTCTCGCCAATTGACAAGATGTGCAACTTTGCGAATCATCCCGCGCACCGATGGGTTATCGGGCAAAGTGACCGTCTTCCCAATTTTATTCAAACCCATCGCCTTGACAGTTGCTTTTTGGTCCTTCGGGCAACCGATTGGGCTACGCACCAAGGTCACTTGGAGAAGTTTTTTGCTCGGCATGTTGTTCAAGCCACCTCCGAAGTTTTCTTGGTATCGGTAAATCGTGAACCGATTTGCCTCGNATTTGAGCGATTTCTTGGGGCGAACGCAAACGACGAAGCGCATCCAAAGTCGCTTGGACGACATTGATGGGATTGCGGGAGCCGTAAACTTTAGTCAAGACGTTTCGGATGCCCGCCAGCTCCAAAACCGCTCTAACAGGTCCACTTGCGATGACACCTGTCCCCGGCGCTGCGGGTTTTAGTAGAACCCTGGTTGATTTCATCTCGCCCCAAACTTCGTGTGGGATCGTGTCGCCAAGCATCGGGACATTGATCAAATTCTGCTTCGCCTTCTCAGCAGCTTTGCGAATTGCTTCCGGGACACCCAAGG
>JANZZQ010000172.1 GCA_026419315.1 Armatimonadota bacterium
GTTGAGGATGGGCGATGAAGGCGAGCATCTCATCACTTACCACCCGATGGGCGGACAGTCTTCATCCCAGTGGCTTCACAACGAACCTTGGCTGGATTTCAACATGCTCCAATCCGGTCATCACGCAAGGCACATCGCCAACTACGCGATGGTTGAGCGAGATTACAACCTCAAACCTGTCAAGCCCTGCATGGACGGAGAAGCGAGATACGAGAACCATCCCATCAACTGGGACCCGAACAAAGGTTGGTTTAACGATTACGATGTTCGTCAAGCGGCGTATTGGGCGTTGCTTGCGGGCGCTCACGGTCACACCTACGGCTGCCACGACATTTGGCAGTTTTACGACCCGGAGAAGCGACAGCCAATTTCACATGCCCGAACACCTTGGCAAAAGGCATTGCATTTTCCCGGTGCATCGCAGATGAAGCATGTCAAGGCTTTGATGCTATCTCGCCCGATGCTTCTTCGCATCCCAGACCAAACCTTGCTCGCTTCAGACCCCGGAACAGGAGCGGAACATGTTAGGGCAGCGAGGGCAGTTGATGGAAGTTACGCCTTCGTTTACATCCCCGTTCCAAAACCGGTGAAAGTTCGCCTTGACAAGTTGTCAGGTAGAGAGGTTCGTGCTTGGTGGTATGACCCGAGGGTTGGGGAAGCGAAGTTGGTTGAGGAGTTTAGGCGGGAAGGCGAGGTTGAGTTCAAGCCTGAAGGTTCGGGTGAAACCGACTGGGTTTTGGTTTTAGACGACGCAAGCAAAGATTTCCCGCCACCAGGTAAGCTGTAAGTGGGCGAAGGTGCCGTGATGATCACGGTAGTCGTCGCAAATCGGGTTAAGATTACGGGAGACGCAATTGCGCAAAGATGGAGGTGAAACTATGGTGGCGAGCCTAAATTGTGCTTTAGTTGAGCGGGTAGCTGAGTTGAGGGGGCTCGGGATGAATGACGCGGTGGACCAGTTGAGGCGAGGGTATAAAGAGCTTGTTGGCGAATGCCCGTCGTTGGAGCAGGTGCTTGCATGGCAGGGGAGCTGGGCACATATTCAACGCCTGTTCCAACAACTCAATGACGACCTTTGGGTGGCCTTTGAATACCGTTTGCCGATGAGCCATCAAAGAATTGACATGCTGTTGCTTGGTTGCGATAGAGGGTCGCACCCTATCGCCGTTGTGATTGAACTCAAAGGTTGGTCTTCTGCTTCTGAAAAGGATTACGGCATTGTTGAAGCAGATGGGAAGCGTTTTCAGCACCCCGATATTCAAACCACCGACTATGTGAACAAGTTGCGTTTTTCACACTCAGAGGCTCACAAGTATCGCCTCGAGGGAATTGCTTGGCTTTACAACCTGCCTGTAGGTCGGCTGCAGTTTCGGTGGGTGAAAGCGTTTTTCAAAGACCAAGATCACCATTTAACCAATTACCTGAAAACATTGATGCCGGTAGGCCTACCCTGGAGTGAGGTTGAGTCGTTCTTGCAAGGCAGTTATGTCCAAACAGTGCACCTCCTGGACGCCGTTGAAAAGTATAAAGACGAACTCCTTAGGGGAACGATTGAAGCACTCGGCACGAAAGGCTTTGCCCCATCGGAGGAGCAACAGGAAATCATCGCTCAAGTTCTTGAGGCTCTTAAAAAAGAAGAACCTACAACTTTCCTTGTCAAGGGCGAACCAGGTTCAGGCAAGTCCTACCTTGCCATCTTGCTCTTGATAAAAGCCTTGGCAGATTCACACGGCCTTCAACACAAGACCCAAAATTTCGCCGCTTTAGGGCTTCGCAACAACCGATTATTGAACACCGTGCGCCAAGTCTTCAGAAGGATCTGTCCAGGCCTTGACACAGCTGTCAAATTTTACTCCACGGGCAGAGGTTCTGGTCTAGCCGAGAGAAACTACAAAGGCCCTGACTTCCGTTTAGTCATTTTTGACGAAGCTCAAAGGTTTGCCAGCAACCTCATTGAAAACGCCGTTAAAAGAAGCATGGTCAATGTTTTCCTTTACGACGAAACCCAAATTTTGAACCTGGACGAAGGTGGAACGACGACAGCCTTTGAACAAGCAGCCCGTCGTTTTGGTCGCAAAGTATACCATTTCTCGCTAAAAGGCATCTATCGCGTTCAAGGTGGCAGAGCTTATCACGAGTTCGTGGAAAAACTCCTGACGAATCCAAATTTATTGTCAATCCCTACGGCTTTTCCGAATTACGAGTTCAAAGTTTTTGGCGACATTGAGGACATGCTTGCCGCGCTTAAGGAGAAAGCTTCCAACGAAACTCAAGTTGCACTCGTTGCGGCCTTCACTGAATCTCCTGGCGACCGAGAGAACAAGACATCAAAAAGCCTTTTGAACTTGAGAGTTGGCTATCCACTTTACAGCGGCTGGGACCACTATCGTAGCAAGAACTTGCAAATTTACTGGCTTATGGACGAAGCGATACAATACCCGCAATTTTGGTACGGTCGCGAATCAAATCGCCTGACACATTGTGCATCCATATATGGCTGTCAAGGCTTTGAAGCTGACTATGTCGGTGTCATTTGGGGCAGGGATTTCGTTTGGAGAGACGGAAAATGGGAAATTGGGTCAAATTGCGAGGACACAATTGGCCGCCCGACGCTGAAGGAGTTGGTCAACAAGCGCGACCCACAAGCTATTCCTTTGCTCATCAACCGCTACCGAATCTTTCTCACCCGAGGCATTCAAGGCACCTATGTTTACTGCGAAGACGAGGAAACAGCGAAGTTTTTGAAAGAGGTTGCCAAACTTGTCAAGTGAGTGATGCGGGGCGGGCGGTGGTAGTGGGGAGTTTTTTCACCGCCCGCCCATAAGGTGCGGGGCGTCAGCTGGCTTTGACCTCAATGCGGCGCTGGGATGGCTTGGGGGCTTCACGATACGGAATCTGCAACTCTAACACTCCGTCTTTGTAAGTCGCTTCAATGCGGTCGGTATCAACTCCTTCGGGCAACTGGACGGAGCGC
>JANZZQ010000173.1 GCA_026419315.1 Armatimonadota bacterium
CTTAAGGTGACTTCAACTGTCACTTCAGCCTCGTCAAGCCCCTCTTCCCCCCTACCCCGCCGCTGAACCCTTGGAGTGCCTCTCATTCCTTTTTCGTATGCTCGTTGAGTGTCAACCTCAAATGGTAAAGGCTCATACTCAACTTCAATGAGCCTCAACGCATCTTCAGCAATCTCCTCGCTGACAGCAGCAACCGCTGCAACCGCTTCACCTGCGTAACGAAGTTCTGCACCCTCTCCGGAAACGACCAAAACCGCTCTGACCCCAGACAACTTTTCCGCCTTACTCGTGTCAATGCGCCGGATGCGAGCGCGTGGTAAGGGGCAACGAAGGATTTTGCCGAACAACATTCCCTCCCAATCTTGCTTGCCTGTGTGCTTGACAATATCGGGCAAATTGATGTCGTAAGTGTATTTAGCTTGTCCGGTCACTTTCGCAACTGCGTCAAGCCTTGGAAACCTCTGCCCAGTCACACCGCCTTGTGCAGTCATCGTCCATCAACCTCCTTTTGCTTTGTTCTGATTCACAAGCGACCAATGTTCACTGCCCATTTCCAACTTTGACCGCTCAAAACCTCTCGCAAAGCCTCAACAACATTTGTCATCGGTTTTTGAAGAGCCAATCAAACAGCTTGAGGCCTCAAAACCGCAGCCTCATCACCTGTTCTTCCTGTCGCCCCTCCCTTGAGAAACACACGGACTTGCCCTCTCGTCCGTCCAATCGGCCAAATCTCCGGAACTCCAGTGGTTTGGTAATCTGCATCGTAGTGCTGAAAAATCCCGCAACCTTGAAAGATGTGAAGGGCTTTCGCTAACGAAAACAGCATCGGGCAAGCGGCAACGGTGAGGGGTTATCTTGACAGGCGCTTGTAAACTGCAAAGAATGCCCAAGCCTTCCAGCTTTCCATAACCTCTCAAGGCAGAAGGCGACAACCCTTGCAAGTCCCCGTGTATATCCTTTGTCGCCACCCTTTGCACTACCGTTCCGTCAACCAACTCAACATTTTCGTCTTCGCCAAATACTTGTGCGAGTTCTTCAAAAGCCAGCAACCCTGTAGGTAGCAGCAGAGTTCGTTCTGCCCGGATTCCAGGAAGCGTGGTGGTGAAGGGCATTACGGTCACCTGCCTTTACGCCCCGCCTCTCATCCTTTTGGCGGCATCCATGACGGCCGCAAGGATCCGCGGGTAAACGCCGCAGCGGCAAATGTTGCCTGACAAAGCATTGCGAATTTCTTCAAGGGTTGGCGCCTTGTTCTGATTGAGCAGCCCAACCGCAGCCATGACGAAACCCGGTGTGCAGAAACCACATTGCATCGCGTCGTGCTCTACAAATGCTTCTTGGACGGGGTGAAGTTTCCCACCCTTTGCAAGCCCTTCAATCGTCACTATTTCGTGGCCTTCAGCGTCAACAGCAAGTATCATGCAAGAGTTTACCGGTTTTCCATCCATTAGCACAGTGCAGGCACCACACTCGCCCCTATTGCAAACTTTTTTCGTTCCAGTCAAGTTAAGGTGATTGCGGAGAGCATCAAGCAAAGTGACACGAGGCTCAAGTTGGAGCTTGTAAACTTTTCCGTTAACCCTAAGGGTGACTGGGACAGTTTGGTTTCTTGGAATTCGCACAACTTTTGGAGGGGGAGCAGCAATTGCTTCTTCGGTTTTAACGGTGAGCAGTTCTGTTAAGGCAACTCCGGCACTTGTAACTTTCAAAAATTCTCGCCGAGAAACTCCCTTTCTTTCCCTTTCGTCCTTCGCCATACTTTCCCACTCCTTTCCCTTCTTTGCAGTGACGCTTTGATTATAGCACTGTCATTCCTAAATGCAATCAAATTCAGCCACAAACTGAAAGTGAAGTGGTGTTTCAATCTTTCCTGCCGGTCCCTCGCCCTGTCTCCAACAGCACTTTAGTTTGTTTCGTGTTTCATCGCGAATTTTGAACCACTGTTTACAGTTTGCTCACCGCTCAGCAAAGTTTTAGTCGGTGACCTAAAATGGCACGAGTTTGGAATGATGGCTCAGTTGTGCGAATTGAAACCGACCAATACTTCGCTGCCGTCCAAACCGAAGGCTATGTTACAGGCGTGATGGCTGGAAGTTTCGTTGACAAACGGACAGGGAGCAAAGATTTGGGTTTTGGGCTTGTAATCGTTGATTTCTTGCTTGAGCCAGGAGCAGATGACGAAACGACACCAGAAGATTTGGGATACCAATGGGGCGATAAAGTTCACGGCAAAATCCCGAAACGCTATGTTGAGTTACCGCAAATTTGCACTCAGGCGAAAAATTTGCCCGTTGAAATTGTTGAAGGCAAAAACTTCGTCGCTGTCAAGCAATGGTTCAGGTGGAATGTTGCCCGACCACCTTATAAGCCCGGTTCGCTTTGGGAGCAATGGCTTGTCTTTCCCGATGGTGTTCGTTGGTTTCTGGCTTACGATAAAGTCACAAGCGCAAACACCGTTGAATGCCTGTTGCTTCGGATGGACATGCCAAGTCACATCCGTCATCAAAAAGGCGATTCTTTTCGGCAAGTCTACCTGAGTTATCACGGCTTCATCCCTTCCAACTCTTTCGTTGAAGATTTCGCTCCCGATGAGCGGTTTTTGTATCGCCGGGAAAATGGTAAAGTCCCACAAAGGTTCATCAGAGCGTATCAACTGCGAAATGGGGTTTGGATTGCCGGGATGACATTGCACCCGCCAACGGTTTACGAAGCATGGTGTCACCAGCGAGGCTATGTTTGCCTTATTCAGGAAATTGGTGGCTGGCGAGTTTGCAAAGGTGAAAGTTTCGGCGCCGTCCACTTGGTCGGTTACTTTGATGATGTTGATGAGATGGAACGAGTGTTTGACAACTATTGCGGAGCGAAAACCTTGCAAGTGCAGACAACCGGTTGGCAACTTGGTTGAAATCGCTTTCAGGGCAAGTCGAGAATCCACAGAAAAATGC
>JANZZQ010000174.1 GCA_026419315.1 Armatimonadota bacterium
TATCTCCGCCTTTCAAAAATTGCGAACTTTAACTCGACGTTAATTTGCACTTGAACTACAACGCGTCACCACGCCAATCAAACACAACCCCAATGTATTCTGTCGGTTTGTCGCGCAAGCCGAAGTAAACTTCGGCGCACTGTTCGGGTTTAACAAGATGGGTCAGCAAAGGTTCAACCTTCAATTTCCCTTCGGCAATCAGGCGAAGGTTGATTTTTGAGTTGCGCTCGTAACTGTGTTTGTAAAAGTGGGCGTTTCGCTCGATGGGCAAAATGTCCTCGCGAAACTCTTTGACAGGATAGCGCCATTCGTGAGCACCCTTGAAGGTTATGCAGCCATAGCCTGAAAGGTGAATTCGCTCAAGCAAATCAGTCACATTCGCCTCCAGCCTCCGACCAAAATAAGAGCCAAGCAAAATCACCTCACCATACTTTGCCGCCAGCTTGGGAGCAAGGAGTGTTGCTGCGGGGTTTCCCGTAGCATCAACCACGACTTCACAGCCTTTGCCTTCTGTCAAATCCATGACAGCCTGAACTGGGTCAACTTCGTCGGAGTTGACAACTTTCTCTATACCGCAAGCCTTGGCAACTTCAAGCCGCTTTTGGACCCTGTCAATCCCTATGACCTCGCAACCTGCGAGCTGAAACAACTGTGCTGCCAAGTTTCCGACCAAACCCAAACCGATGACAGCCACGCAGTCGCCTAATTCTGCATTGCTCACTCGCAAAGCCGTAACGGAAATATTTGCCATTCGAGCGAAGACAGCCTTGACGGGGTCAAGCCCTTCGGGAACTTTGACTGCGGCAACTCTGGCTTTTGCGTGGCTTGCGTGATTGCTGTTTGTCAAAATGATGTCCCCAACCTCAATTTCCTTGACTTTTTCGCCAACAGCTATAACCTCCCCGATGGCGCCGTAACCGGGACGGAAAGGGAAAGGAGCCCAATCTGCCAAACCGGCAAGGCATGCAAGTTCCGTGCCAGCACTGATGATTGAAGTTAGCGTTCGGATAACGATTTCGTTTTCGGTCGGCGTTAGGTCAACCTCCACTTCCTCCAATTCAACCTTGTTTGCCTGAGGGAACACGACTTGCCTCACCAACATCCTCAACTTCACCCCCTGCTTCGTTCGTATTTTCGGTCATTTGCGCCACTGGCATCGCCAAGTGACGAATTCAGACTAGCGCCGAATTCGTCAGGCGTAAAACGAACTTTGCCGACTGAAGCTGGCGCTCAATGATCGGCCACCAGCAGATACCGGCTAAAACCTGCTGCTTGAAGGAAATGGCGACAAAAGCTACATTCGCAGAAAGGCAAGCCGATCTGCCAACCAGCTGCACATTCCGAAATTGTCAAGGACTTTGTCCCGCGATCTTTGACATTTTGGGTTTGCGTGACCTGCGGTCACTTTCAAACCACTTCGACTTTCATGCCGCCATCAAAAGTGAACTTAAGTTTTGTCAGATTCCCTCTTTCCGCCAACTCCTTTCGCACCCGCCTCGTCGCCTCAACAATGACGGACATTTTAGCCTTTGCTTCGTCCCAAGTTCGCGTTTTCAAACCGCAGTCGGGGTCGGGGAAAATTTGCTCTGGGCGAAAGTGATTCAGAGCCTTCCTAATCCTTTGCTCAACCTCGTCAACGCTTTCAACCCTTCGGCTGTGAACATCCACGACCCCCAAACCGACGAACTTGTCGGCGGGATAGCCAAACTGTTCAATGAGCGGGTAAAGTTTGTCGGCATTATTGGTGAACTCCCAATCAAACTGGTGCACGGGAAACTGAATGAGTTTTTGGTAAATCGGGCGCAAATCGCCATAGCACATGTGAGTGATTATGAAAGCGTCAAGACCTTTGGTCATAACTTCCATCGCTTCAAAGGCAATTTCAATGTCTTCCGGATGAGTTGGGACAGCAGGTTCGTCAATCTGGATAAACAAAGCACCCGCCTTTCGCAGATCGTGAGCCTCCTCGTTGATAGCATGAGCCAGCGCCAAAACTGCCTCGCGCCGTCCCTTTCGGTCTTTATCGTAAGGGTCGTAGTATTCATCAAAGCTCCAATCGTAGATTGTGTAAGCGCCTGTTAGCATCCCCTTGACAGGTTTCTTCGTCAAAGATTGGGCAAATTGCCACATTTCAACGGTCATCGGTTTCGTCCTCTTGATTTCGCCTGTGATGACTGGCTTGAAGTAGTATCGGTTGCCGTAACTGCGAACTAAACCTTTGCGCCCGAAACCTTCAAGTAGGTCAGCGAAAAACTCCACCATGTCGCCTCGTTCCATCTCACCGTGCACAAGCAAGTCAGCACCAACCTCTTCTTGCATCTCAATGACTTCCCTCGTTGCCTGAAGTTCCAACCGATGTAGTTCGTCGTAACTGATTTCTCCCCGCCGATACTTGATTCGGGCTTGCTGCAAATAGGTAGGTTTGGGAAAACTGCCAACGCTCGTGACGGGCAAAATAGGTAGCTCAACGACTGTTGCCATGCCCTTGTCCTCCTTTCTTCCGCTTAGTTAGTGCTTTTTCGCTTTCGACCTCCAATTCTCGCTCTGTATCTCATCCCTCTTCCAACTTCCAGAGCCACCGGATTTCCCAGTCGGACTGGTTAAGGTCAAGGGAAGGTTTCTGATATGTCGCAACGGTATTTGCGCGTTGCCTCAATTTGTTTGGCAGCACACTTGCTCATGATGAGCACTTGGCAAATCTTCCGGACCGCACAACTTGATAGCAACTCCACTTTTTTCGGGAACTCGTTGGACACCTCCATGCTTTACCTGCGGATACTTTCGCAAAATTTCTTCAACCATTGATTGATGAGTTACTGACAGCGCTTTCCGAACCTCACAGCGATAACCGCCTTTCTACGGCGCTTAGAAAGCCTTCGCGAATTCAAGCGCTTGCTTAGCCTTACGCCTTCTCACCTTATCCTCGTGTATTCAGCCC
>JANZZQ010000175.1 GCA_026419315.1 Armatimonadota bacterium
GCGTCAAACCCGTCAACTCAGGAGGTGATGCGCCGACATCCCAAGCTGGGGTTTTCACTTGGGCTGGGTGTGGGGAGGGCGGAACCCAAAAAGATTGAAGCAACTGCAGAGCCTCACCAACCAATTGGTCACCTGCGTCTGGCATGAGTTGCGATGAGCGGGCTAAGCGAACTTCGTAACCTCCACCTCTGAATGCCTCCTGCGTTGGCAGGTAGCCAACCATACCGTTTGCACATGTGACGACAAATGTCGTCGGAAACGGAGATCCCCTCTTGATGTCAAGGCCGAATTGGCAAAAGAGTTCTCCAGGAATAGCAACAATTGCACTGCGACCGATTGCAATGGCTTGAACTTCAGCCTCAACGAAAGGTTGCCTCTTTACTTCCTCGGCGAGCAAGACGATTTCTCGGGCGTAAATCCTTTCAACATCGGGAACACCGTTCGCGCTCAAAATTCTTTTCGCTTCTTCCAGCATCTTTTCGGGCACTTGACGGCGGGAGAGCCTGACATTTGACCTTGATACTTGAAAAGGGGCAGAATCAACGAAATCCATCACCGCAACGGTTTTAATGACTTCTCCTCCCAACCTCGTGCCGATTTTCCACGCCCATTTTTCGCCAAATTCGGGTTCACGGAGCAAAGTGTTAGCAACTTGGGTGACATCCCCGGAAGCACCTTGCAAAAAAACTGTCAAGCATTGTTTGCCGAACTCTTTTCTCAAAGTCTCGGCGAGGTAAAAGGGGTAATCGGCGCTGAACTCAGTTCCGCCCATAACGGTGCAGTGGCAAGCGAAGTTAACTATAAAACCGAGCATCTCCCCGTTTTTGCCCTTGAAGGCGATCACCCCAACATCCGGGTCGGTTGGGCCTGCTGGGCGAACTATATCTGGGTTCCCTTTCCCTGGGTGAGTTTGGTGACGACCGTTTTTCATCACGAAGCGGCGGTTGAAAGCGACTCTGTTTTCGTGACCGACAGCAATCCCAACCTGAGCTTCGTCTCTGTTCTCCCATGCTTTGAAAATCGCTTCGGCGATTTTTTCTGCCACAAATGCGCAATAGTTCTCATCAGCCTCGCACTCAAACGCGTTGGCTATAGGGCCTCCAGAATGGGTATGGGTGGCCGCAATTAGGATGTTTTGCGTTGGTATCTCGCAACGGGATTGAGCCAACTTTCGCGCTGATTCCACTATGGCTCCCTTTACGGAAAGGGCGTCCACCGAAACGATAGCAACAGTAACTTGCTCATTTGAAATAACGCAGGCAGTTGCGTGGAGTGGGTCGTGAACTCCCGTGGAGATTCGTTTCCGGAAATCGCCCGGAATGACAGACCCAATGGGGGGAGTGATGTCCATTTGGGCGAACCCAACTCTCATCTTTAGCACCTCCCGAGTTTGAACGCTCCGAATTCACTTTCAATCACGCCGTAACTTGCCCTGCTCCTTTCCTCAACCGACACAGGTTCAAAATCAGCAACGCTAATTGCTGCCCCTGATCAACGCCTGTTTTGAGGTTGATGTCGGTTTCAAGTATAAGGCGAAGCGATTCCACTATTTGCTCCCGAGGGAAGTTCCTGGCTTGAAGTAGAAAGTTCCTAATGACTGCCGGGGATTGCTTGAGGAGATTGAAACGGGTGTCGTCAGGTAAGCGGCTCTTGATCTCTTCAGGGACGCGCTCAAGCTGTTGGCGGAAAGCGTCCGCACGGGCATGCAAAAGGGCGGGGGAAATCAGTTTCGAGTCAAGCAAAAGTCGCGCCTGAAGCAGAAAACGAAATTGGCGCGCCAGCAAGTAAAGAATGAGCATTGGGCTCTCGCGCCTATGTAGCAGACCTTCAAGCGTCCTGACAGCTTTCGGTGCATCCCCATCCACAACAGCGTTCATCAACGCGAAAACATCCATCGCTAACGAGGGGACAAGTTCACGAACAATGTCAACCGTCACCCTCCCGTCAACGCCGATATAAAGCGCCAGCTTTTCAATCTCCGTCGCTAATTGTCGGGCATCATTTCCAACCCGTTCAATAAGCTCCTGGACAGCAACTTTGTCGATGTGGATTGCTGCTTGTTCAGCGAGCATTTGAACGAATTCCGGCAAATCTTGCGCCCTCAATTTGCTGAGCGGGACAAGCAAAGCCACTTCGTTGAGGGAGTTGAGTTGCGAGCTTGTGGGCGGCTCCGTGAGCGCAAAAAGCACATATGTGCCCTTAGGGATGCGCTGAAGGAGTTGATACCAAGCTAAACTTTCCCGCTTCCGCTTCCCTTGCTCTTTCAAAAATGCAAGTGACTTGACAACAACAACTCTTCGGCGAGTCAGTTGGAATCCAAAAGTCGGTTCTAACAGTGCTTGAACGAATTCCGCTTCTGTCGCATCTTTCCCCTCAAGTATGGTCATTGAGGTTTGCCGCTCTTCTGCAGGCAGAAGCAAATCCGTCAACCTTTGAATTACCCGCTGAACTAAGAACTCATCGTCGCCGAACACCACCACAACGGGCGGTTGCAAGTTGCCATAGCGAGCGGATTGGTAAAGTTGCGATAACGCTTTTCTGACATTGCGGAAAAATTGAGCCTCCTGCGGAAACAAGAGATATGGCATCTACCATCACCGTCGATTAAGTGTGTCGCGCCAGAACGAGGCTGGAAGCCGAGAAACTTTAGGGAAAAATGGGCGTTTTCACTCAGCAAGTGTTTCGGGCGGTAGATGGACGACATTGTCGTGCTCGTCTTTCACTTGAACAACGAAACGATTGCCTTGGTCGTCATATGCGTAAAGTTTTTCCGGTTCCTCGTCCCGGGTGATTTTGTGGGTTCCATCGCAGTAGGGCTTGTTCTTTGACAAGCCGCAAGCACAGATGGCCACATTCTGCCCACCAACTTGGATGAGAAACGGTCGGCTCCGGTCGCACCTAACAACCCGCGC
>JANZZQ010000176.1:0-283 GCA_026419315.1 Armatimonadota bacterium
TTCCCGCACTCGGGTCAACCTACTTTTCCACCCCGAATAGGTTGAGCGATTTGCCAAGCAAGCCCGATGGCTTGACCTAATTGGCTGTCAAGTTGGGCAAATGCTAACCTCCAAATCTAACAGCCAAGACAAGCCTCAAGTTCGTTTTTTCAAACAACCAGCCACGGATCGGAGACAGCCCCTTCAACGCTTCTTCAACTGCCACCGAAAGATGATAGCCCTCGCCAAAGCCACAATCAACCGTTACGATGTGCGACTTGGAGCCCGGCAAATCCTGAGACCA
>JANZZQ010000176.1:293-2912 GCA_026419315.1 Armatimonadota bacterium
GATTGAGTTAGTGCCCTTGAGTCAAACCCACTGTGGGCAAAGAAGCCGCTCAAATGGAGCGTCTTGGGAGAACCATCGGCAACTTAACATCGCTGTGCTTGCGAATTTGGCAATAGGCGAAGGAACCGGGCAAAGGTGGGATTTGGGTTGAAATTTTTGATCTAACGGCTCAACCGCTCTTTCCAAGCGAGGGAGCGGTCAATTGCGGGGCTCGGTTTTCACCGCTTTTGCTTCGCAGGTTAAGCAAGTTCCATGAGAGCTGTTTGTCAAAGGCAAGTTTCAGGCAATCTCCTCAGCGAGAGCGGTTTCCACCGAAGCAGGGGCAATACCGTTGTTTGTGGAATTTTCTAACCGTTGCCAACCACTTCGCCTTCAAATCCCCACAGGTAAGCCTTCGTGGTTTTGACAAGGACGAATTTCCCCTTGAGTTCCGCTGGCCCTTCAAACACGACCGTTTTGTTTGAACGGGTTCGACCCGAAAGTTTGTTTGGGTTCTTTTCGCTCGGTCCTTCAACGAGCACTTCAACTACTTGTCCAACTTCCCGTTCGTTCTTTCGCAGTTGGATCTCATTTTGCAAAGCAATCAATTCGTGCAGTCGCCGCTTCTTGACGGGTTCCGGGATTTGGTCGGGGAAGGTCGCTGCAAGGGTATTGGGGCGAGGCGAAAAAGCGAACATGAAGGCTTGGTCAAACTGAACTTGCTCCATCAACTTGAGCGTGTTGCGAAATTGTTCCTCGGTCTCGCCGGGGAAGCCAACAATGACATCGGTTGCAATGGCGATGTTTGGGATCCTCGTTCGCAACTTTTCAACGACGCTCAAGTATCGTTCCACAGTGTAGCCTCGCCACATTCGCCTCAAAACTTCGTTATCCCCACTTTGAACAGGCAAATGAATGTGCTCGCAAACGCTTTCAAGGTCTGCCATCGCTTCTACCAAACGGTCAGTCATGTGGTTGGGATGGTTTGTCGTGAACCGGACCCGAACTTTCGCGGGTGCTGCAATTTCGTCAATGCGTTCCAGCAACCAAGCCAAATCGACCTTACCGTCCCCAGCCCCTCGCCCTTCATCCCGCTTTAAGTCGTGCCCGTAAGCGTTGACATTTTGCCCGAGCAAGATGATTTCCTTGTAGCCCAAATCAACCAATTGGCGCACTTGGTTCAACACAACTTCCGGCGGGACACTCTTTTCAGGGCCTCTTGCGGTCGGGACAACGCAGAAAGTGCATTTTTTGTTGCAGCCGTGAATGATTGTGATGTAAGCGAAGATGTCGCTGTTGCGAACGACCAAATCGGGCGGAACCGGGTCATCGTAAAGATCAAGGTGTTCGGCGAACTTTCGTTGCTCTCTGACGATCCTAACCAAATCGGGCAAACGGTGAATGCTTCTCGGTCCGAGCAACAAATCAACGTAAGGTGCGCGGGCTTTGATGATGTCACCTTCCCTTTGAGCCATGCAACCTGTGACACCCAAAATTAGGCTCGGCTTTTTTTGCTTGAGTTTTGCGAACTCACCCAAGTATGCAAACACCTTCTCGTCCGGCTTTTGCCTAACAGTGCAAGTGTTGATAAGGATGATGTCCGCTTCTTCTGGGCTTTTGGCCTTTTCGTAGCCCATTTTTGTCAGCAGCCCTGCCATCACTTCGCTGTCAAGGACGTTCATTTGGCAGCCAAAGGTTTCAATCCAGTATCTCATCTTCGGGAACACCCCTGTCGCTCGAAGCATGAGCGAAATCGTTTTTGCCGTTCTGAATTATAACCCTTTCGGTGCCCGACCGAAATTTCACGCCTAAAACCGCATGGCTGAGTGCATTCGTTGCGGATTTGTGTCATCATCATTGTTTGAACGCCGCTTCGTGAACGGGTGATGAAGTTATGGCGGTATTCGTCGGTTTAAGCACCGTAGACCTAACCATTCCTGACAGCCATTCCTTGAAGGAAAAGAGGCAAGTTGTTAGAAGCATCCTTGACAAAATCAGAAGCCGTTTCAACGTCTCGGCATGCGAAGCAGACCATTTGGATAACTGGCAACACACTACCCTCGCTTTTGCGGTCGTCGCTAACGACAAGGAGTTCGTGCACGAGTGCTTAATGCACATTGTTGAGCTCATTGAAGCGGATGGGCGCGTGGTTGTTGAAAGCGTGAGCGTTGAGGTTTGGTGATTTCGCTACTCCTCAACGCAGGTCAAATAAAGCCTGTCCCGAACAAAGGGTTTCGGGAATCAAAGCAGTAGCCAGCATGACAAGGTAGGTGCTTGGAATGGCCAGCTTCCGTCGAATTGAAAGGGCGAGCGAACTGTTGCGGGAAATCATCGGCGATTTCTTAGTGCACAGGTTGCGCGACCCTCGGCTGCAATTTGTGACGATAACCGAAGTTCAGTTGTCGCCAGATTTTCAGCACGGTAAGGTCTTTTTCACCGTGCTGGGTGGGGAGCAGAAGGAACGGGAAGCATTGGCTGCATTGGAAAGCGCTGAACCTCTCATTCGAGAGGAAATAAACCGCAACGTCCATTGGCGGTTCATACCCCGCTTGACCTTCGTCGTTGACAAACGAATAGAAAAGGCGATGAACGTTTTAGCCCTTTTGGACCAAATCGCTCAGAGCCAGTCGGCATCGGAAG
>JANZZQ010000177.1 GCA_026419315.1 Armatimonadota bacterium
ATACCGGACCTGTCCTCTGGGCGATTGACAATTAACTTCCTCGTCACCCGATAGACGCCGTTGGGGATGTAAAGCACTTTCGTGTTTTTTGCATCGTGCCCGCTACTCAACCAAATGCCCCTTTGCAACGCATCGGTGTCGTCGTGAACGCCATCCCCTTTTGCCCCTAAATCGCGTTTGACATCAATTACAGCGTTATGGTCACTGGGGAAGACAACTCCCTTCATTGGCGTGACAACATGAGACACAGCAAAACATGCAAGCAAGTTGACGGCGATTATAACGGTCCACCTTCCCATCATCATTCACCTCCCTATAGTGCTTTAAACCTCAAACTCACTTCCAAGTCGCCACAAACGCCCGCCTTTGTGGGCTTTGAATTTGGCTGTGGTCAACCCGAAAGACTTTTCACAGCTTCCCTAAACTTCTCACCTCGTTGGGCATAGCTTGCGAACATGTCAAAACTTGCACAGCCCGGTGAAAGCAGGACCAAGTCCCCCGGTGAGGACATTTCAAATGCCCGTTGAGTAGCCTCTTCTATGCTTTCTGCCTTCACGACCTTAACTCCAACTTCCTTTGCCATCTCAACTAACTTGTCGGCAAATTCGCCTATTGCCACTAACGCTTTAACTCGCCCCTTGAGCGCTTTCTTGAAACCATCCCAATTGCCTCCCTTATCGCGACCGCCAGCAATAAGCACGATGGGGGAATCAAAGGAACAGATGCCAGCCGCTGCTGCATCGGGAGTTGTCGCCGCAGAGTCATTGATGAAACGAACTCCTTTGATCTCACCGACTAACTCAAGCCGATGTGGGACACCTTTGAAGTTTCGCACAACATCGGCAATCGCATCGGGGCAAGCGCCAGCAAGCAGTGCTGCTCCAATAGCCACACGCAAGTTTTGGTGGTTGTGTTGGCCGCGAAGTATGAACTCCGACAAACGGGCGACGGGAAACTTCCCCTCGCCCAAGGAAGCCCAAACGATTTCACCATCATCGCTCACCCAATGAGTGCAATATTGGCAACTTGCAGTCACTTCCTTTCCGCACCATAAAATCCTGCTTCGGACAAATTGAGCCATCCACCGCACGCCTGCGTTATCGGCATTCAGAACCGCCCAGTCATTACCCTTCTGGTTAGCGAAGATTTTAGCCTTTGATCGACGATAATCTTCAGCGTCGCTGTGCCAATCAAGGTGGTCAACAAAAAGTGTCGTAACTGCGGCGATATCGGGGCGAAATGTTTCGCAAGTAGCCAATTGGAAACTGCTCACTTCCATCACAACCCTGATTGACGGGTCAGTTAAATTTCGCGCCAGTCCATCAACGAACTCAGCCAAGGGTGTTCCGACATTGCCTACAAGAGCAGTTGTCAAGCCTGACCCTTTCAGCATCTCCGCAATCAGATGAACCGTTGTCGTCTTGCCCTTTGTGCCTGTGACCGCAACGATGCAGAATTTCTCCCTGCCGAATTCGCTTACCAAAAGTTGATAACTGAACTCAACTTCCCCGACAAGTTTCGTCCCGGATCGGGCAAGTGCTTTGACATCTTCGCGATGGATGCTAATTCCCGGGCTCAAAATTGCAAGTTGAGGGCGAAGTTTAGTCAAGCGCCAAAACGCGCCTTCACCCGCTTCCAACTCAACACCCCGGCTCAGCAACTGCTTTACTTGTTCCCGTTGCAAAAGCGTATCCAGGGTCGCTTCATCTGCGCCAATAACTTTCACCCCTCGTTTCAAAAGGGCTTCTATAACGGCGCAACCGGAAACGCCCAAGCCCAAAACAGCAACAACTTCAGGCAACTGCATCCTTCCATCACCGCCTTTAAGTCTGCGTCAAGAAGGCAAGGCAAGTTTTTGGCAAGTTAGGCTGAAATTCAAAGAACCCTTCTCCCGTTGTGTCTTAGCCGTCACTTCAAACAGGCTTCGTATTTTCCGTCCAAGAAAAGGGCTTGTAACTCCTTCCTCCTTGCATCGTTTTCGGGCAGGGAACGCCACCTTTCACGCGCTTTGATGATGTCGGCGACCATCTTGGGGTCAAAGTCGGGAACAACCCCGGCAAAATAAGGTGTCAAGTCCTCAGGGGCTGCCATTTGCAAATAAGCGCAAACATAGTTCGTTCGCAACTTTGATGGGTTTTCACCGATGCGTTCCCATTTGATGCCATCGTCTACAGCCAACTTGAAAGCTTTTCTGAACAAGTGCCAGCCGTATTGGTCTTTTAGCCTCAAAAACATCTGACATAGCGGGTCAGCGTTAATCTGCTTTGCGTGGTGGATAGCAACCTCCGGGACGAGCGCGTACTCAATTTGGACTGCGGTCACCAAAGGGAAAGGACTTCTGTGGTTTGCCCACCAATCGACAGGCCATCCGCCGCTGATAATTTGCCCTGTAAACAAGTTCACCATCTCATGGGTGATAAGCACATAGCCCCAATAGCCCCTAATGCCGTAAACAACATTGAAGAAGGCGTCAAAGGAGACACCAATTCCTGGCGAAGGTTTGCCAGTGATTTGGTGGATTTCAACAATGTCACCGGTCGCAAAGCCCCCACCCGTTCTCGGCCAAACGAAAAGCACATACTTTTCCTGAGGCGGTTTTAAACCCCAAGCGTTGCATAGGTATTCAAAAGCTCTGTCGGCGTAATCGTAGAAGCGTTCAATGTCTTGTTTGTAGCGTTCAAATTGGTCCTCCCGTGCGAACCAAACCCAATGCTTGCCTTCGTGAATTTTCACGATTTTACCTTCCTGGGGATTTGTCAAGGAGAAGGAGCACAGGATCAAAGCCGCGCTGAAACCCACAACCCACGCCTTGGGCATCACGCGCCAAAATCTCTTCATCCCAACTCACCTCCTCACATCTGTCTCTTATACACATCT
>JANZZQ010000178.1 GCA_026419315.1 Armatimonadota bacterium
ACAAAGGCGTGATTGAAAGTGGCGTTGACATCGTGATTTTGGCCGCACCGCCCGGATTCCGCCCTGTTCACTTCAGAGCCGCCGTTGAGGCTGGAAAGCATGTCTTCATGGAAAAGCCTGTTGCCGTTTGCCCTGCTGGTGCAAGGGTTATGCTGAAATACGCTGAAATCTCTGAGCAGAAAAAGTTGACGGTGGTTGCTGGAACTCAACGCCGACACGATTTCGGCTATCGCGAGACAATTCAAAGGTTGCACGAAGGGGCAATCGGAGAAATCGTCGCAGGTTACTGTTATTGGAACCAAGGTGGTTTGTGGGCAGTTGAGAGACGACCTGAATGGACAGATGTTGAGTGGCAAATTCGCAACTGGCTCTATTTCACTTGGCTTTCAGGCGACCACATCGTCGAGCAGCACATCCACAACATTGATATCGTAAACTGGGTTTTGAAGTCCCATCCGGAGAAAGCAATGGGTGTTGGTGGCAGGCAAGCGAGAACCGCTCCCATCTACGGTCACATCTACGACCACTTCGCAATTGAATTTGAGTATCCTAACGGCGTTCGGGTTTTAAGCATGTGCAGGCAAATTGACGGCTGTGCCAACCGAGTGACGGAGTATGTCGTTGGGACGAAAGGGGTTTCCTACCCGAGCGGTTGGCTGCGAACTTACGATGGCAAAGAGTGGAGATACACTGGGCAACGACCTAACCCGTATGTCCAAGAGTGGATTCACCTGGTTCAAAGTGTTCGCGGCACCGGTCCCTACATCAATGAGGCAAGACAAGTGACCGAAAGCACTTTGACGGCGATAATGGGGCGGATGGCTGCTTACACTGGTCAAGAGGTCACTTGGGACTTCGTCCTGAACAAGTCAAGGGAAAACTACCTTGAGCGGGTGGAAAACTTGAAGGAGTTTGGGCCGATGCCCGTCGACCCAGTTGCAATACCCGGAAAAACGAGGCTGATCTGATTTGGACCACAGGTTCACTCTGCGCCGATAAAGGGTTTTCGGTAGATAAAGCCATTGTTGCCTGCCAAAGGGAACACCTTCAGTGGGGCGAATTTAATTTTCGGTTTGACTGAAACCGGCCCTGACGAAGAATCTGATAAGCGTTGGATTACCTGACGGGAAAATTTTTTCGCCGCCTAAAGGGAAGGGCTTAAAGTTGCATCGGCAGCTGTGGACCAAAAGCCAGTGGCATAGCCGTGAAAGGCGTTTGCCAAGTGGAGTTTCGGTGAAGAGAGCAAATGCAAACTTCACTTAAACTCTCGCTCGCGAAAGAAAGCAATTGCACCGTAGGTTTCTGCAAGTTTGCGTCCTTCCTTTTCGCCCAAAACACAGAGCGCTGTTGCTAAACTGTCGGCAGTGATCCCGTCTTTTGCGATGATGGTAACGAGAACGAGTTTTGTCAAGCCCAAGCCTGTCCGTGGGTCGACAATGTGGGCGTAGCGGCGACCAGCGATTTCGACGAACTGTTGGGTGCTGCCGGAAGTTGAAATGGCGCAATTGGCAAGTTCAAGGACCTTTTCGGGTTTACCGCCCTCATCCAAAATCCCGATGCGCCATCCTTTTCGGTTCGGTGGTGGGTCACCCAAAACAATGTCGCCGCCAAGTTCAATTAAGGCTCGGCGAAGCCCAAACTTTTGAAGCACCTTCAAAGCGCAATCGGCAGCATACCCTTTTGCGATTCCGCCCAAATCAAGTTTCATTCCCTGAACGGATAACTTGACAGTGCGATTCAACGCATCAAGTTGAACTTTCTCCCAGCCAACTAACTTCCTCGCTTCGTTCAATTCGTCTTCCGTTGGAAGTCGTTTGGTTTGTCTGGCACGACGCCACAAGGAGACAAATGGGCCGACGGTTATGTCAAAGGCGCCTTTTGAATGCCGTGAAAGTTCAATCGCTCGCTCCAAAACGAAAAACAAATCGTCGCTGACACGAACTGGGGCAAGATGCCCATCTCTGCAGAGCCGCATCAATTCGCTATCGCTTCGGTAATCGCTCATCAGTTCCTCAAGTTGAGCAATTCGCAGAAAAGCGCGAGAACAAGCCCACCTTGCGATATAATCGTTTGGGGCGTAAACGACGATCCGTGCAATGACGCCCATCAGAAGTTTTCGGAATTCGTATCGCCGCAAATTTGAGGTTTCTCGGGCGTCTAAAGGATTGGACCAGTTTTCAACCTTGATTTTGGGAGGGTAAGGCTTGTGTCGAACCCAATTTAGATGGTTCACTGGCGAGAGCACCCTCCCAAGCGAATCATTTGCGGCGCTCGCGCTAAAGAAATTCGTTTCCGCCAAAAAGGTTAAAACGCAAAGGAGGGTGAAGTTCGTGCGCAAGTTGATTATTGGCATCGGGCACCACCAAAAGAAGTTTGCAACAAGTTGCAACGCTTTGAGATGCGGGCTGGTGACATCTTTATTCGTTTCGTGTTTTTTGACGCTAATCGTTGGCTCAAATTGGGGTGGAAGCACGAGCCAGCAGAGCAGTCAGCAAATAAAAGTCTCCGCTCAGCAGATCCCCAACACAACTGTCAAGTTCGAGTTGGTGTATGTTCCTGACGGTGAGTTTGAGTTCTCTGACCCGACAAAAGGCGGGCAAAAGCGCAAGGTTAAAGTCAAGGGATTTTGGATTGGGCGAACCGAAGTGACTTGGGACGAATACGACGTGTTCCTTTACAAATTGGACTTGACGGAGGACGAGGAAGAAAACACCGACGCTTATTCCCGTCCGAGCCGCCCCTATGGCGCTCCGGACAGGGGATGGGGTCATCACGGCTACCCCGTCATCGGAGTCACTTATCACGCCGCTGAGCAATATTGCAAATGGCTTTCTTACAAAACTGGACTCAAGTTCCGGCTGCCGACAGAGATTGAGTGGGAGTATGCTTGTAGGGCGAACACTTGGGA
>JANZZQ010000179.1 GCA_026419315.1 Armatimonadota bacterium
GCCAACACCTCCATCCGCTCGCACTCAACCTTTGGCTCGCCAGCCAAAAACTTGGGTGCTTGAAAAGGGCGACGATTGGCTCAAAGGAAAACTTGACGGAACGATCGTCTCCACAGATGGCACAGTCACCTTAGGCTACCACCCTCAAACTCTTTACGACCCCCAAGAAACAATCGGGGCATTCTGCCTGCTCCCGGCCGAAAACGGTTCGCTTTTCGTGGGAACGGTCGGACCGGCGAGGTTGTTGAAGCTTGAGGGAGGAAACAAGCGTGTCGTTGCTGAAATTGCCGACGAAGCCGTTGTGACAGCAATTGCTGTCGCACCAGACAAATCGCTTTGGTTTGCAACCGCTCCAAGCGGGCTTATCTTCCGAATTGCGCCCGACTCCCAAAAGCCAAAACAAATTTGCAAGACCAACGCAACGGTTTGGGGCATCTCTTTCTTCAACGACGGGACAGCCATTTTGGCAACTGGACCTGAAGGTAAGGTCTTGACAATTGCTGAAGGCGAAAAAGAGCCCAAGTTGCTCGTTCAGCTTCCAGAAAGACACGCCCTCGCAATAGCTAAAGCGCCCGATGGGAGCGTTTTCGTCGGGACGAATCCGAGGGGCAAAGTTTACCGCATAAGTGTCAACGGTAAGGTTGAACCGATCTTTGAAGCGCCACAAAATCCGGTGCAAGCGTTAGCAGTTGACAAGAAGGGCAATTTGTATGTTGGGGTGAGCGGTTCGGCAATAGTTTACATTGTCAAGCCCGATGGCAGTTGGCGCGAGTTGCGCCGATTTACCCCAGAGCGGCACATTATGGCGCTTTGGGGATTGGATGACGGCATTTTGGTGGCAACCGGTTCACCAGGCAAGATTTACCGCTTGACTTCTGACGGAATCGCATCTTGGATTTACGACAGCGAGCAAACCCACCTCTTGACAGTTGCCGCCAACGGTGATTCGCTTTACGCTATCCCCTCAGGTTCGGGTGAAGTCGTTGCGCTTTGCCGAAACAAGGAAGGTGTCTATCAGTCCCCAGTGTTGGATACGGGACAGGTTGCTCGCTGGGGAGTCTTGAGGTTCATTGCCGATTTGCCCGAAGGAACCCAAGTTTACATTCAAGCCCGCTCTGGTAACACAGCCAACCCGGACAAAACTTGGAGCAATTGGTCGCCACCAATCGCTTTTTCCGACCAAAATCTCCTTTGTCCGCCCGCAAGATACTTGCAACTGCGAATTTCATTGAAAGCAAACGATTCAAACCAAGCACCTGTTTTGAGACGAGTTTCCCTTGTTTACCTGCCCAAAAATCAACCACCGAAACTGACAGTTCAAGAGCCACTTGCCGGGGCAATCGTTTCGGGCAAAGTGACAATTCGCTGGCGGGGCGAAGACCCAGACCGCGACAGGTTGAGTTACGAAGTCTTCCTTTCGTCCGACGGCAAAACTTGGCAGCAAATTCGTGAAGGCGGAGTTCAACAACAAAAGCAACAAGAAGGGCAGGAACAAAAGGAAGAGCAGCAGGAAGGCAAGCGCGAAGAACAACGGCAGCCAATTGGGGCGACAACAGCATCGAGCATGGTTTGGGACACAACCAAGTTCACCGACGGAAAGTATTGGCTCAAAGTTGTCGCCAGCGACAGGATTGCGAATCCTGATGACCCCCAAACCGCTGAGCAAATCATCGCCCCCATCACGGTTGACAACACACTACCGAGCGTGGGCACTCACGCAGTCAAGCGGGAAGGCGACAAGTTGCTTGTCCCGGTTTACGACAACACTTTTGTCGCCAGCGCAGAATTCCGGCCTGAAGGTGGGGAATGGCAAGCAGCAATCTGTCAAGATGGAGTGTTTGACCAACCTTATGAATTGCTCGTCATTGACTTTAGCAGGCTTCAGAAAAATGTCAAGGCATTTGAAATCCGAATTCGCGATGCGGCAGGTAACGAGCGAGTTGAGAAAATCGCCTTGCCGTGAGAATCACACCACAAGCCCTTTGAAGCGAGATTTCGGCTAGCCTGAAAACTCGCCAAATTGTGCCGTGTAGTCAATTTGGCAAGGTCGGGAATTCACAATTTCGCGCTTTCATAGTTGAACCCAAAACTTCGCAAATCCCGTCCCGAGTCGCTTCCGTTGCTGCGACGGTAGGGATGGGTTTTTTTGTTCTCTGGCAAAACAAAGTCGCCAAAGGCTATTGCACAAACCGGTGTTGCGATTGGGTTTATCCACACCTGCAAACACAGCCGCCCCAAAATCCCGCTTCGGCGGTTCGTTCCCTACTTCAAATTTGTTTGGGAACTTGCCACTAAACAGTGGCTTTTCCTTCGCCCTCTGGGGAGAGGTTCATAATTTGAACAGCGAAGCCAAGACCTTTGAAGGGGTGAGCAATGATGCGGCGTTGCCCCCGGTGCGGTGAATTGCTTTGGCAACGCAAATTTGATGGCTTGATTTTGGACGGTTGCAGAAGTTGCGGTGGAACTTGGTTTGATTCTCGGGAGTTTGATCAACTCCTTCAAAGCCCAGAACTTTTAGTCAAGGTTGAAAGCGCTTTTCGAAAAGGCGAACAACCACCTATGCGCCATCAAGCAACTAACCTCTGCCCGATTTGCAACAAACCTTTGACCCCTTTCCGTCACCCGAAAGTCCCTTCAATTCCCCTTGACAGTTGCCCACATTGTCTCGGTGTTTGGGTTGACGAAGGTGAACTTTCAGAAATCCACAAAGCACTTCAACCTGCACCTCAACCAGCTCTGCCGCCTCCACCCGCTGAAGACCCAACGGCCACAAAAGACCTGCCAATCGTTCGCGGCTACCACTTGCCGAATGTCCACCACGCAAGGGATTGGTTTGACCAAATTTTGCGGGGCTTGACTTTTATTGTGAGCGCGTTTCGGTTGCTACAGGAGAA
>JANZZQ010000180.1 GCA_026419315.1 Armatimonadota bacterium
ATCGCGGCGGTGTGGGGGATTTCGCGCTTGTTACCACCGGCATCGTCATGGCTGCGTGTTTGGTCCTCGCGCGAGTTTTGGTTTTGACGGCTCTCTACCTCGCTGATGCGTTTTTGCGCCCGATTTTTGGAACTTCATACGGGGCAGGGCTTTTCATCCCTTACTTGACCGGTTTTGGAGCACCGCCCTTCAACCTCCTGTTGGACATCATGCCTTGGGTGGAGATTTTGCTGTTCTTCGTCCTGATGAAGTTGTTGCCCTTGACAGGATATCACGGGGCAGAGCATCAAGTGGTCCATGCCATTGAGCAGGGTGAAGATTTGAAACCGGAAGTGGTGTCGCGGATGCCCCTTGAGCACCCGAGGTGCGGGACGAACTTGGCGGCCCTGGTCATCTTGGTCAGCACGGCTTTGGTCAGTAACATCTCCATAGGTGCCAAAATTGCTTTGGTCGTAATTGCGGCGTTTTTCTGGCGTCAACTGGGCATGTGGTTGCAACGGATTTTCACCGTTAAACGACCAAAACCCCATCAACTTCGGAGTGGTTTGAAAGCGGGTGAGGAATTGCTGATGAGGTTTCAACACCAGCCGTTTCGTCCAATGCCTTTAATCGGGCAAATTTGGAATATGGGCTTTTTGCAGGTTTTATCGGGCGCTTGGGTTACTCTTTGGGGCGTCAATCAAATAGCCAACGCTTTTGGTCTTCCCCGATTTCTCTTCTGATGCCGACTCAAACCTTGACAGCGAGGTGACCCAAATTGAGACAGGTCAGGGAACAACTTTTTGCTTTGGTGAAGCAAGCGGTTGACGAAGCTATGAAGAAGGGCAATTTGCCCGAGCTACAAGAGTTGCCCAATTTCATCGTTGAGCCGCCGCCTCAAGAAGAGTTCGGTGATTTCGCAACCAACATCGCAATGGTTTTGGCTCGCCCAATGAAGAAAAGCCCAATGGAAATTGCAAGCTCAATTGTCCAGCACTTGCCTTCAAACGACATCGTGCGCAATGCGGAAGTTGCCCCGCCAGGTTTCATCAACTTCACTTTGACAGACCACTGGCTTCATGAGGCTGTCGGGGACGCAATTGAACAAGATGAAAAATTCGGGCATTGGGAAATCGGGCGAGGCAAAAAAGTGCAAGTTGAGTTTGTGAGCGCGAACCCGACAGGACCACTCCAAATCGGGAACGCTCGCGGCGGGGCTCTGGGCGACGCCATCGCAAACCTGCTCTCGGCAATAGGATACGAGGTCGAGCGTGAATACTACATCAACGATGTCACTATGTCAACTCAAGTTCAAAACTTCGCCGCTTCCCTTGAAGCCCGCTACTTTCAACTTCTCGGCTACGATGTCCCGCTACCCGAAGAAGGCTACAAGGGCGAGTATGTGACTGAGTTGGCACGGGAGATTGTCAACGAGTATGGAAACGCCTTTGTTGACTTGCCACCTGAAGAGCGGAGACAAAAGTTCTTCCAGTTAGCCCGCGACAAGATTGTTGCTCAACATAAGTCGGTGCTGGAGCGGTTTGGCATCGTTTACGACAATTGGGTTAGTGAGCAATGGCTTTACGACAGCCGGAGGGTGGCAGAGACAATTGAGTTGCTCAAACGGAAAGGTTTGACATACGAAGCGGAAGAAGCGCTTTGGATGCGGACAACAGGTTTCGGGGATTTGAAAGACGAAGTGATTGTCAGGCGGACCGGAGCACCAACTTACTTCGCTTCGGATATCGCCTATCACCTCTACAAGTATGAACGAGGTTACGCCTTCGTCGTTGATGTCTGGGGCGCTGATCATCATGGACATGTCCCGAGAATGCATGCGGCGTTGAAAGCACTGGGAATCGAGCAGGACGAAGAGTGGCTTAAAGTCGTGCTCTATCAACTCGTCAGGTTAGTCAAAGGCGGCGAGACCGTTAGGCTCAGCAAGCGAGCAGGGGAAATTGTCTCCCTTGACGATTTGTTGGATTGGATTGGCAAGGACGCAGCCCGTTTCTTCCTGCTAATGCGAAGTGCCGACTCCCATTTGGACATTGACCTTGACCTTGCAGTCAAGCAGTCTCAGGAAAACCCCGTCTACTATGTCCAATATGCGCATGCCAGGTGCTGCAGCATTTTCCGTGAGGCGGAGAAGCGACAGCACCCTGCCCTACCAGAATACAAAAACGCCGACCTACAATTGCTGACAGATGAAACCGAACGACGGCTGATGAAAGCTATCGCCCGGTTCCCCGAGTTGGTTAGGGAAGCGGCGGAGAAATTCTCTCCGCACTTGCTCACCCAATTCAGCATTCAAGTTGCAGACCGATTTCACGATTTCTACGAACGATGCAGGGTTCTCGGTGAAGATGTGAAACTCAGCGCGGCGAGACTGGCTCTTGTCAAGGCAACGCAAGTGACTTTGCGCAATGCTTTGACCTTGCTCGGGGTTAGCGCCCCCGAAGCGATGTGAACCTTCTGCCTGCGATTTCTCGTGGGGCGCTTCTTCTTTAGCAGCGTTCTTCCGTGCAGGGGCAGGTGGAACCTGTCCTTCAATTTCGGGCGGGTTTCACCCGTCCCTCATTTTCGTCAAGAAATTTTCGGACCCGCAGGAAACTTGCCATCCCGAATTAACTGATTTCTTCGGCAATTCGCAAAAATGAATCCACTGGGTCATCGGCTTCTGTTATTGCTCGTCCGACAACGATGAAGTCTGCTCCCTGCTTTATCGCTTCCTCGGGTGTGACAATTCGCTTTTGGTCGTGTCCTTCCGCCCAAGATGGGCGCACCCCGGGAACCACGACAACGAAATCGTCACCGCAACTTTCCTTGATTCGCTCAATCTCGTTGCCCGAAGCGACAACTCCATCGCAGCCGCAAAATCTGGCTATGCGGGCGAGGTGGACAGCCCAATCCTGTGC
>JANZZQ010000181.1 GCA_026419315.1 Armatimonadota bacterium
CCTCTGACGCCTGCATCCTTGCGCCTCAGCGATTCAACAAGCACTCTTGCAGAGCCTTTTGCTTTGAGCCGTCTCAAACCTTCAACGGCGCCCCGACGTGCCAAGTATCCAAGCCCGTCAACGAAAAATTGGGGAGTCGTGCGGGGATTTTAAGGCTTGGATGGAAAGCGAAAAAGCTCGCTCGCCCATTTGAAGTAGTTGCTCCAACTCTTCTTGCGCTTTTGTTTTTGGGGAGCTACCGAGTTGACAGACAATTTGATTTTTGCGCTTCAACCCCTCATCTCCTGCGTTTTCGCTCAACGCAAGCCTTTTTGGTTCCGACAGAGTTTATTTGGCTCAGATAGCTCCGCTATCGTTTCAACAATCGCGGCAGCACAGCCCAAAAGATGTCCCAAAACTGTTTTGCTCTGTGGATGAAGCCTCGCCAACTTTTGCCTAAAGTTCTGTGCCCGAAAAAGGCGGGAACTTCTTTGACTCGGAAACCCGCTTTCAAGGCGTCAATGGTCATCGCTGTTTCAACGGCGTAGCCGTCGGCGATTCGGATTTGTTTTAGGATCGAGCGCTTCAGCGCCCTTTGGCCCGAAAGTGGTGCTTTTGGCTCGAAGCCTGTTGCAGTTTTGATAGCCCAAGCGGAAAATCTTTTGACAAACCCGAACCCGCCACCTTTGGGATCAGGTGGTGGGGCGGCGATTGTCATATCGGCTTCATCGTCGATTATTGGCTTCAAAATCTTCCACAAACCTTTTGCCGTTTCGCCCAAATCGGCATCAACGAACATAAGGATTTCGCCTCTCGCCTCTTCAACGCCGCATCTCAGTGCAGCCCCTTTCCCGCCCCGTCGGCTCAACTTTACGACCTTTGCCGCCCCCGCTTTCCTCGCCACTTCACCTGTTTCGTCGGTTGAAGCGTCGTCCACGACCACGATTTCGGTTTCACCGATTTCTGGTGGCCTGCTTTCAATCAGGCTTTTAATTGTCAACCCGATTTTGTCCGCTTCGTTCCTTGCGGGGATAATGACGGAAACTTTCATCCCTCAATCACCCCTTGCCGGAAAAGGGAGGTAAGTGGCAGCAAAAGTTTCAGGGTTTTAGCCTTTTCACCAACTCGCGAATCCGCTGCCGGAGTGAGGATGGGTCTTCTCGGTAGAGGGGTTCAAGGTAAGCAACGCAGGCGTATTCAGCTTCACCAACCCAATCCAGCGAAAGAGCAAGGTAATAGCGAACGAAAGGGTGATTGATGTCGCTTTTTCTCAGATGGGCAACAGCCTCTTTGATTTTTTGCTGCCTCACCAACAATGCGCTGTAGACCCATGCTTTCTCCGACACAATTTCCGGCACTTCGTTTAAGACCGATTCGGCTTGGGTTAGAAATCCGCCTTCCAGCAAAGCGACAGCCCAAAGCAGCTTCGCCCAGCTATCTTTGGGTCTAAGTTGCGACGCAGTTCCTAAAAACCTCGCCGCCGCTTCCCATTCTCCATCCTCAATCAACCTTTCCCCACGCCAACGCAGCAAAAGTCCGACGAAAGAACCAATTGGCTTGAATTTGAGCCACCCCGGAATTGAAGGGAAGATTGCCCCTTCCCCCTTGCTTCCTCGTAGCATCAACCTTTCCAGAAGGAGAACCAACCGCGCTTGCAGGTAAGGGTCATCGGCAACGGGGCTCTTCTCCAAAATGTCAAGGGCTTCCCTTACCTGCTCCCTTTGAAGCAAAACGAAAGCCAGCCAACTTTGAGCCACTATGTTTTGAGGTGAGAGCGAAACAGCATGGCGGAGCAATTGTTCCGCTTCATCCCATTTTCCCCTAAGCGCCATCAGTTTACCTGCCAGCGTCCAAAAAGCAGGGTTGTTTGGGTCTAACTCTATCGCCCTCAACAAATGTCTTCTGGCTGTAACTGGGTGACCAAGATGCCAATGAGCCCATCCAAGGTGAACTTGAACGAACGGGTCCTCATCAAGAACTTGAACAACTTGCTCCAAAATTTGAGAAGCCCGTTGGTATTTGCCGCGATAAAGGGCGGTAAGGGCAACGTGAAAGAGAAACTTAGCCTTCAACCTTTGCCAGACTTGCTCCAGTCTTTGCTGCCACCTCGGTTTGCCCTGCAACGCTTTCTGCTTGCTCGCTCGTTTTTTCCCGCTTCCGAGAAAGAACAATGCTAACGACATTTTGAACGGTCGCCCCCATCATGGCCTTCTTGCTTTGCCTCACTGCACTGTTGTTGCCATGAAACCAACAGCCTTTGATAGCACTTCAAGCAAAATTTCGGTCCCTTTCGGTCAGTATCTGCGAGCGTGTTGCTGAAGGCAGCAACGCAACTTGGGTCGGGACAGTGAGGCAGACCTAAGGTGTGACCAAGTTCGTGCAAAACTTCCTTCAACGCCCTAACTTCAGTGACTTCGGCGTCATGGTCCATTAATCTCGCGGTTGAGATAACTGCCCTTCGACCGTCAACCTCGGCGATCCCGAAGACGAAGTTGAAAGGCGGGACAACTAAGTCAACATTCGTTACGCCGACAACTCGGTCAAAACCCGGCGGAACCACAAGTTGAGCCAGCAAAACGTTTGCCAACCACTGCCTCCTCGGTGTAATTGCCCCTGGAGGGAGGGAAAGGGTTCTCGGCGATACTTGGCACTCCACAAACGGTAAGTGCTGTGGCAAGCGAATGGCGAGGCGCGCTAAAAGTTGCCAGTCGCTTTCTCCAATCGGTTGAAGCATAACCCTCATCGGACGCATTTAACGCTTCCTCTCCTTTTGCCATTGCTTTTGGGAGTAACGACAAATCCAGTAGCCGACCACAAACCCAACGATGGAAAAGGCGATCGACCAAGTCCAACTCAAGCCCATGAGCACAGTCCAAAACGCACCTATAC
>JANZZQ010000018.1 GCA_026419315.1 Armatimonadota bacterium
GGAGGGATGACGAGCAAGATTGGGTTCCGTTCGCCCATGTAGAAAACATTCAACTCGCCTTTAGTCGGTGAATTTTCTCTCCCATCCCAAAGCGCAACTTTCGCCATTCCTTTGACAACGCATAGCCGGTCTGTTTGCTCCCGATGGCAGTGCCAAGCCTTGATGACACCAGGGTAGCAAGTCGTCAAGTAAACTTGCCCGAATTGGTCAAAGAACTCGTCGTCGCACCTAAGAATTTCCATAAGCCAGCCTCTTTCGTCGGCGTGAACTTTCAACTGCTTGACAATAACTCCTTCAATCACGCCGTTCACCCCTTTCCTGTCCCCATTGGGGGATTTGCACTTGTTTCTGCGAACGCAGCAGAATCGGTTCTTGAACCAGCATTGTCCTTTGTCCAACATCTTTCGCTGTTTAAACTTCCCTTCTCCCTTCCAATGCTCTCATGATTGTCAACTGGTCGGCGTAATCAAGCGAGCCACCGACAGGAAGCCCCATCGCCAATTGGGTGACTTTGATGCCAAAAGGTCTTATGAGCCGGGCGATGTAAGTGCTGGTCGCTTCGCCTTCGGTTGTTGGGCTGAGAGCCAAAATCACTTCTCGGATGGGCTCGTTGTTCAATCGGTCAATCAATTCGTTTATGCGCAAGTCTTCTGGACCGATGCCTTCAATCGGAGAAATGACGCCGTGAAGGACATGATAGAGTCCCTGGTAGATTCCTGCGTTCTCAATGACGACAACATCCATCGGGTCCTCAACGACACAAATGAGCGAACTGTCTCTACTTTCGTCTTGACAAATTGCACATAATTCGCCTTCGGCGTAATTGAAACATCGCCGACATAACTTGAGTTGTTCTTTCACCCGCTGCAATGCTTGGATCAACCTTTCGATCGCTTCTTTGGGTTGGTTCAGCAGAAAAATGGCGATCCGAAGCGCGCTTTTGGGACCAATGCCTGGCAACCTTTCCAACTCTTGCAGCAAAGACTTGAGCGAAGGTGGATAATCTATCCGCATAACATGTCACCGAACCCCAAAATTTGGCTTTCGGCCGGCAAATTGAATTGGCTTACCTGCCAAAACCCAAAATGCTCCCAAAGGGCAAGGATTGGAGCAAGGCTTGCATCTTTTGCTGCTGGACGAATTCAGCGTTCCTCATAGCATCCCGGACAGCAACGACGATTAGGTCTTGCAAAATTTCAACATCGTCGGGGTTGAGGAGTTTGGGGTCAATGTGCACCGATTGCAACTCACCCATCCCAGAAACAACAGCACGGACCGCACCACCGCCAGACTGACCTTCTATACGCATAGCCTTCAATTCTTCCAAAACCTGGTTTGCTTGCTCTTGGAGTTTAGCGAAATGAGTCCCCAACAACCGCTGCAAACCCTGCGGCAGCATGCTCTTCTTCACCTCCGCAGGGCAAAGTGTAGCACCCTGCGGAGGTGACTGTCAGGTTCGGTTTTTCACGGCGTTCAGCGGCGGCGACGGCGAGGTCTCTTTTCCTCAACTTCCTCTTCCGCGCGACTCGCAAACAATTGCTCCCACCATTCTTTGCCCACGAACTCTTTCAAGGAAGATTCGGGCACGCGATACAGCCTTGTCCCTGCAGGGTGAAAGGCCTTCAGTTTGCCCTCATCGATCCAGCGCCTCACCGTTAATGGAGACACCCTGAGAATCCTCGCAATTTCGGTCAATCGGTAGAACTTCTCCATCTCGGTCACCTCGTTGCTTCGATTTAGTTTCGCTTCCTCACGACACATTTAATTTTAGCGCTCATATTGCTGGAAGTAAGCAAAATTTGCTTGAAGTCAGCAAGGAAACCTTATAAAGCCTGTGCGACCATTAACCTAACGTGTTATTTCTCTATCCCTGCCACATCAGGGTTTTTCATGGCATGATTTTTGTTCGGAGGTGACTGCAATGAAATTGCACGAATATCAAGCAAAGCAAATGTTTGCGAGGTATGGGATTCCCGTGCCAAAGGGTGATGTAGCGTCAACACCTTTGGAGGCGAAGGCGATTGCGGAGCATTTGGGAAAACCCGTGGTGGTTAAAGCTCAGGTTCTCGTCGGCGGTCGGGGGAAAGCGGGAGGCATTAAAGTAGCGAAAACACCTGATGAAGCGGAGCAGGTGGCTGGACAAATCTTGGGCATTCGGATCAAGGGCTTGCCTGTTGAAAAAGTTTTAGTTGAAGAGGCTCTTGACATCTCCGCGGAATACTACCTCGGCATGACTGTCGACAGGAGCAAGAAACGAAATCTGGTGATGGTCTCGGCGATGGGCGGGGTCGACATTGAAGAAGTTGCAGAAACCCACCCCGAAGCCATAGCGAAGACCCATCTTGACCCTTTCTTGGGGCTGCTTGACTACCAAATCCGCCAACTCCACAAACAGGCAAAGTTGGAGCCTACAACTTTGCGCCAGTTCATGTCAATAGCAAAATCGCTCTACAGGCTTTACGTTGAATGCGATGCCAACTTGGCTGAAATCAATCCGTTGGTCCTGACGAAGGACGGAAATTTAATTGCCGCTGACGCCAAGTTGCTCATTGATGATAACAGCCTTTATCGACAGCAAGAAATTGCGTCTTGGTATGAGGAAATTGAAGAAGACCCGTTTGAGGCGGAAGCGCGAAAGAAAGGGTTGGCTTATGTCAGGCTGAAGGGTGAAGTCGGTATCATCGGGAACGGCGCAGGGTTGACGATGACTACCCTTGACATCGTTCAACGGGCAGGAGCCAATCCCGCAAACTTCCTTGACATAGGTGGAGGCGCGAGAGCAGATGTAGTTCGCGAAGGGTTGAAGTTGATTTTGGGTGACCCTCAGGTTAAGGGTGTGCTGATAAACATTTTCGGTGGCATCACCCGATGCGATGAGGTGGCGAAGGGAATCTTGCAGGCTTTGGAAGGGATGGAACTGAAAGTTCCGGTCGTGGTCAGGTTGACAGGGACGAAGGAAGAAGAGGGGAGGAAGTTGCTTGAAGGGACGCCTTTGATCCCAGCCGCTACGATGCAGGAGGCTGCAGAAAAAATCGTCAAGTTGATTAAGGGTCCTTGCCGAGGTTGAATGGGGCTCCATCGTTTGCTGTCTTTTCATTCGTCGCCACTCATCAGTTGCCGCTGTAGTTCTTCCCACGCCTTTCTTGCCTCTCGTGTTGCTCGCCCCAACCACCTGGCAATTTCCGGCAACTTTTGGGGTCCAAAGAGCAAAAGTGCTATCAGGAAAATGACCAGCAGTTCACCTGTTCCTATCCCAAACATTGCTTTTCACCTTGCCTTGCGTCCATGAAGGCAAATTGAAGTGTGACCAACATTCGTTCGCCGCTAACGCCTGTCAAAATTCTGATGCAAGGTGAAAAAGGTGGCAACGAAAAATTCTTGCCAATCGGGGTGATGGCCGTGGAGCCCCTGCTTAATCGCAAGAGAGACGCGATTGCGAAAATGTTCAGTGCCATCGCACCCAAATACGATTTGATGAACCATTTGCTCACTGGTTGGCTTGATGTTCGGTGGAGAAGGTTCGCAACTGAGTGGTTGCCCGCTTCAGTCCAAATCGTCATAGATGTCGGGACGGGAACAGGAGACTTTGCTTTTGCCGTCTTGGATAAGTGCAAAGAGGCGACAGTGATAGGGGTTGACTTGTCAGAACGGATGCTGAATTTAGCGAAGAGGAAGGCTGCAAGCACAAGCAAAGGCGAACGGAGTCGGTGGCTTTTAGCGGATGGACTAAACTTGCCCTTCCGAAATGAGGTTGCCGACGCTGTGGTCAGCGCTTTCGTTGTCCGCAACTTCGAGGACTTGACAAAAGGCTTGCGGGAAATTCACCGGGTTTTGAAGAGAAGCGGCGTCGCCATCATTCTTGAATTCTGTCAACCACCTCGATCTTGGTGGTGGACACCCATAGGTTTGTTCGTCCGTTACGTGGTTCCGATTGCGGGAAGGTTTTGCGGCAACGCAGTTGCTTACTCCTACCTAACTGCTTCCATTCGGACTTTCTTGCCTGCAGAAGCAGTTGCAGAGAAAATGATTTTGGTGGGCTTCAGAAAAGTCTCTTGGTTGACCTTGACTTTTGGTGTGGTAACTTTGTTCCGGGCTGTTAAATGAACGGGAGCGGTAACAAACCGCTCCCGTTGATTTTTCACCTTTACCATTCTCGGATAACTCGCACTTTGTCCGCTCTTGGACCTTTGGGGGAATCAACGACATCAAATTCAACCCTTTGCCCTTGCCTCAAAGTGCGGAACCCTTCACCTTCAATGGCGCTGTAATGGACGAAAATGTCAGTGCCGTCATCGCGGGAGATGAACCCGTAGCCTTTCGATTCGTTGAACCACTTCACTGTGCCTTTGAATTTAGGCATTGCGACCGAACCTCCTTCGGCAGGTTTCTTTCGCAGCGGTGCGGAACGCGTCCCCTGCCTCCGGAAGTCCGGCTTGGCAGCGGCACAATTCCGACCCTGCGTCACCGTTAGTGTAGCACAGCAATCCCCGAAACGCAACTCTTTCCATCACTTGCTGGAACGGTTGAGAACGAACTGAACGAAAGTCCGAACCATAACGCCTGTTGCTCCCTTGACAAAATAGTGGCTGTCTTTTTCGCTCCAAAAAGTGGGTGCGATGTCGAGGTGAACCCAAGGGGTGTCGCCTGCGAATTCGCCGATAAACCAAGCAGCAGTGATCGCTCCACCGGGGCGACCTCCAGTGTTTTTGATGTCAGCAACTTCACTCTTGATTAACTCCCGGTAATCTTCAAACATCGGCATTGCCCAAATTGGCTCTCCAGCCTGCTTGCCCGCTTCCACCACTTCCCTCACCAATGCTTCGTCGTTCCCAAACGCTCCGGTGCAGAAGGGACCGAGTGCAATGATTGCAGCACCTGTTAAGGTCGCTGCGTCAAGGATCGGTGAAGCGCCTTGCTGCTTCGCGTAAGCGATGGCATCAGCAAGTATAAGCCGTCCTTCAGCGTCCGTGTTGATAATTTCGACCGTCTTGCCGGAGAAGGTTCGCAAGATATCCCCAGGCTTAAACGCCCTGCCGCCTGGCATGTTCTCCGTTGCAGGCACGCAGGCGAGGACATTCACTTCGGGTTTCAACTGTGCGATTGCGTCCATTGCAGCAATAACAGCAGCGGCTCCTGCCATGTCTCCTTTCATTTCAAGCATTCCTTCGGGTGTCTTTAGGCACAACCCCCCGGAGTCAAAAGTTATACCTTTCCCGACCAAACCGATTGTTGGCGCGCCCGCTTTACCTTCGTAGCGTAAAACGATGAAACGGGGTGGCTGGTCGGAACCAAGGGAAACTGCCCTCAATGCTCCCATCCCTACCTGCTCAATCCAACTTTCATCGTAAATCTCGCACTTCAAACCGCGCTTTTCTGCGACCGCTTTTGCCTGTTCGGATAAAACGATTGGGGTCATTTCGGATGCAGGAGCGTTAACCAAATCGCGGGCGAAGTTGGTTGCTGTTGCCAAAATGCATCCAAGTTGAACCCCTTTTTTGACATCCGTTGCGATTCGGCGATTTGGGACAGCAACCTCCAGCACTTCCAAAGTCGGTGTCCCTTCCTCCCCGCTCTTTTTTCGATACTTGTAACTGGCGAGCAGTGAACCTTCCGCAATAACCCGCCCCAAGTTTTCCGGTGAAATTTCATCTATTGGAAAAGTGTCAAGGGCGATGATTACTCGCTTGCAACCGATACGGTTGAGGGCCTTTACGGCGCTGCCAATAGCTCGCCTGACTTTCTCAGCGTCTATTTCCTTCCTTCTCCCGACCCCAACTAAAACAAGCCGTTTGGGCGGGATCAGACCAAGCGAGTGAACGACCGTCACTTCACCCAACTTCCCCCCAAACTCTCCCCACTCCTTCAACTTGCTCAAATGCCTGTTGAGTTTCCTATCGGCTTTGGCCGCACTCCCCACGAAACGGGGTTCATCTTCCGCAATTGTCAACACCAATGCATCTCGCTCAAAAACCAGTGGGTCTCCAAAAACGGTTTCCACTAAAGGCATCGCGATTCACCTCCTCAACCTAATCTCACGCCGTTGCAAAATTATGGACGGACAACTTCTTTTTGGCATCAGGATTTTTCGGGGAAGGTGAGATAGTTGAGATGACAGTTAGCGAGGCTCTCAATTGGGCAACTCAAAAGTTGCTGGAAGCGAGAGTGCCAGAACCTCAAACGGATGCCGAGTGGTTGTTGGCTCATGTGTTAGGAAGGGGCCGAACCAACTTGAAGTTCAACCGCAAAGAAGTCCTTACTGACGAGCAACGGCGAACTTACGAACGACTGGTTTCGAAGCGAGCCCAAAGGGTTCCTCTGGCTTACATTATCGGTGAGCAACCTTTTTGCGGTTTGGTTTTGAAGGTTGACGAGCGAGTTATGATACCGAGACAGGAAACGGAGCAACTGGTGGAACTCGTGAGCGAGCGATTGAAGAAGATAGGAAACGAGCATTTGATGGTTGCTGACATAGGAACCGGTTCGGGAGCGATTGGGTTGGCTCTTGCTTCAAGGTTTGAGCGGGCGACAGTTTTAGGCGTTGACATTTCCGATGAGGCATTGGAAGTGGCGGAACAAAATGCCAGAAGGCTTGGCTTGACGAAAAGGTGTGTTTTCCTCAAAGGCGATTTAACCGAACCGCTTGAGGCGATTTTCTCTGTGCCCGTTTTCGACGCTGTTGTCGCCAACTTGCCCTATGTGGCTGACAGTGAATGGGAGAAATTGGAACCAGAAGTCCGACACTATGAACCCGAAATCGCTTTGAGAGGGGGGACAGATGGCCTTTCAGTGATTTCCCGATTCGTCCTAAGACCGATTCAACTCTTGTTGGCTTCCCACGGGTTCGTCGCTTTGGAAGTGGGTGCGGGACAAGCACCGAAGGTGCAAAATTTATTGAAGAAGCGAGGCTGGAAACGGGTGGCTATCTTGAAAGATTTCGCTGGCATCGAGCGCTTTTTGTTCGCTCAGAGGTGAGCGTGAGATGAACTGGCGACGGCAGACCGAACGGCGGCACTTGGCATCATACTTCGTTTGCGCAATTGTCATTGCCGCGTTCGTGATAGCCACTTGGTGGATTTACACGAGAAACGAGGCATCCCAAATGTGGTGGCGTGAAGTTAAGCAGCAACTGGAACCCTCGCGAATCCAACAAAGGTTGAGAGCCACCCGATACTTGCAGGACGCCCAACAAGCTATTGCCAACCAGGACTGGGGAAAAGCGGAACAATTGTTGAGACAAGCGACAAAAGTTGACCCTCACAATCGAGAGGCTTGGCAGCTCCTGACCACGGTTTTGGTGCGTCAAAACAGGTGGGACGAGGCGAAAGAACTGGTGAGTGGGATTCCGGACAGGAAAGTTAAAGCGGAAGCGTTGCTTGTCCTTGCCGATATCGCTTACTTGCGGCGCGATTGGAAGGAAGCGGAAGCAATATACAAGCAAGTCCTTGAACTGGACCCTAACAACGCAACGGCGCTGAACAATTACGGTTACATGCTCGCTGAGCTTGGGGAAAAGCTGGACGAAGCGGAGGCAATGATTCGCAAGGCGTTGAAAATTCGTCCCAACGAGCCGGCATTTTGGGATAGTCTCGGTTGGGTTTACTACCAACGGGGAAAATACAAAGAGGCTTTGCGTTGGGTTGAAAAGGCGGTGAAGGCTGCTCCAAACGATGCCGAACTGCGATATCATTTGGGCATGATTTTCTGGAAGTTGGGAGAACGCGAGAAAGCGTTGAGGGAGCTGAGAGAGGCTGTCAAAATAGACCCCGGACACCCACAAGCCAATGAAGCGCTTGAGCAGTTGGAACAAGAGGAGAAAGAACGGGAGATGAAAGGCGAGACAATTCAGACTTGAATCTCGGGGAGTGAGGGCATTGAGCCTTTTAGTCGATAGCGTCATTGTCAGCCCATTCCAAACCAACTGCTACATCATCGCGTGTCCCAAAACGAAGAAAGGGATAATTATTGACCCCGGCGACGAACCCGAGCGGATTTTGGCGGTAACACGGTTTCACCAAATCACCGTCACCGCCATAGTTTCAACTCACGGACATTTGGACCATGTTTTAGCGGTCGGTGCCGTGAAAGAAGCGACAGGAGCCCCCTTTTTGCTGTCGGAACTAGACCTGCCAATCGCCCAAAGCGCTCACATTCAGGCTCGGCTTTACGATTGGTTTGCAGAACCTGTGCCCGCTCCAGATGACTTTTTGCAGGAGGGTCAGACCTTGACAGTTGGTGAAATTTCGTTCCAAGTCATTCACTTGCCCGGACACACACCAGGGCACATCGCCCTTTACTTTGAAGATGATGATGGCACTAAACACTTATTCTCCGGCGATGTCTTATTTGCAGGGAGTGTCGGTCGGACGGATTTGCCCGGCGGGAATTGGTGGCAATTGCAAAATTCTTTGAAACGCTTAATGTCTTTGCCTGAAGAAACGATAGTTTATTCGGGTCACGGGCGACGGACGACAATTGGCGAAGAGCGGCGATATAATCCTTTCGTGCCAAAGTAAGGGGGAAGAAGGATGGGACGAAAACCTAAGGCTCAAACCAAACTCTCCTCTCGTTCTCGCAGGAAGGCCATCAAACAAAAAGAGACACAATCACTGCCGTCAACCCTCCAATCTGGCGAGATGGAAGAAGTCTCGGAACGAGAGGAGACAACCAACGAGGAAAAAGCTATCGTCGTTCGCGGGCGCGAAGCAGTTCGTGAAGTTTTGGAGATGGTAGCTCAAATGCCATATCCAGGAGTTGGTTTGAGGACTATTGCCGGTATCTTGCGGGGGGAGACAAGGGCTAATTGGCTCAGTTACATTGCCCGCACCGAAAGTTGGGGAGTTTTTTTCCCTAACCCCCTCCCCGTTGTTGAGAGTTTCATAAGGGACCTCATCCGCTCCGGATACTTGGAAGGCTCCCATTTCATTCGCCTAACAGAAAGGGGACAAAGGGTGCTTGAAAATCAAGAGACCCCTTCGGTTCGCCGAAGGTTGAAACTCGTCTCGCGGAAAGTCCGCCCACTTCTTTGGAAGCTGTTGTTGCTGAGGGCAAGATTGGTCAATGAACGCAAAGCCCCAGGGCTTTTTAAAGACGAAGTTTTGCTTCAACTTCTGGAAAAGCAACCAACGACTTTGGACGAACTAAAGCAAATCAAGGGGGTCGGCGAATTCATCGTCCAAAGGTTGGGCGAGGAAATCATCCAGCTCATCAACTCCTTCCGAAGCAACGCAAAGAATGAGGGCAAGAATTCCGCAGGAACGGGTTCAAACGCCTGATTTTGATCCGGAAGCTACGGCCGTTTCTTTGATTTGTTCAACCTGAGGGACGGAAAGAGGCACGACAAAGTGCACGGTTGTCCCCTTGCCGACTTCACTCTCTATCCAGATTCTACCGCCGTGGGCTTCAACCGCTAATTTGCAGAAAGTTAAACCCAAACCAGTTCCCACAGCAGCCCCGGCTTTTCGCGCCTCAACTTGCACGAAGCGGTCGAAAATTCGTTCCAAATACTCTTTCGGAATCCCAGGCCCTTGGTCTTTGACGGAAAAATGGATCCAGCCATCATCCATCACTACCGAGAGTGAAATTGTGCCACCATTGGGGGTATACTTGAGTGCGTTGCTGAGCAAGTTAACGAGGACGCGAATTAGGACCCAACGGTCAGCTACCATCTTGTGTGGAACTTCAGGAGCAAAATCAACTTGCAGGGCAACGCTATTTTGACGAGCCCAAAGTTGAACTTGCCTGACTGCTTCCCCAACTGCTTCGTGTGGGTCAAATTCTTTCAGGTAGAGGGGAAACTTGCCCTCTTCCAACTTCCGAAGGTCAAGAATGGAGTTAACCATGGTCAGCAACCGATGGGCCCCAATAAGGGCAAGTTCAATCAACTCCCTGTCCTCCGCCTTTAAATCTTCCTCCGTTGAAACCAACAGAGTCTCCAGCCCGCTGATAATGTTGGTGAGAGGGGAACGAAGGTCATGGACCAAAAACTCAATGAGGGCGTCTCTCAGGTGCTCCTGGTCTTGAAGTCTTCTGGTGACTTCCTTGAAAGAGCTTGCCTGCCACTGCAAGTAACCCAAAATCCCACCCCAGCCGATAAAACCAATTATCCAACCGAACAAAATTTCCGTTCCCCAAGTCCTCGCTGTGGGTGAGACCCAAAGGAGCATCAGTCCCGCAGCGCCACCTGCAACTATGCCGCCTAATGTTTCAAAGGCAATGGCTGCAGCCGAGATTGGAATCAAGTAGACAGACCAAATAGGCAAAGCTTCCTCAAGTTGAGCGTCCCACACCCCCACAGCCAGCAAAGACAAACAAATCAAAACCCCTGTGAGTAGCTTTTTCAGTTTCGCGCTCATACTCCATCCCCGATGAAAGAATCGTCTGACGAGGCTGTAAAGTTTAGCCCAACTCGTCAAGTTTTCGTTTGAGCTCGTATATGAGCGAGAGGGCTTCGCGTGGGGTGAGGCTGTCGGGGTCAATTTGTTTCAACCGCTCCAAAACCGGGTGCGGTGCGAATTCAAACAAGCGCAGTTGAACTGGTGTTGTGATGAGTTGTGTTGCTGTTTTCGGCGGCGCAACTATTTTTTGGTCGTTACTTTCGAGGGTCACCAAAATCTCTTTCGCCCGTTCAACAACCCTTTCTGGCAAACCAGCCAACCGAGCCACCTGGATGCCGTAGCTTCTGTCAGTTCCGCCCGGCACAATGCGATACAAAAACACCACCTTGTCGCCTTCTTCCAACACATTAGCCCGGTAATTTTTGACCCTTGGCAACAAGTTTTCAAGTTCGTTGAGGTGGTGATAATGAGTAGCGAACAAACACTTGCACCCGATCCGGTGCAACTCTTCCGCCACAGCCCAAGCGATGGCTATGCCATCGTAGGTTGAAGTTCCCCGCCCAATTTCGTCAATGAGGACTAAACTCCGCTCTGTTGCGTTGTGCAAAATGTTCGCCGTCTCCGACATCTCAACCATGAAGGTGCTCTGACCGCGAATGAGCTCGTCGTGAGCGCCGACGCGAGTGAAAATTCGGTCAACGATGCCTATCTTTGCCTCCCTCGCCGGCACAAAACTGCCAATTTGCGCCATTAAGACAATCAAAGCGACTTGACGAAGATATGTGCTCTTACCTGCCGCGTTTGGTCCTGTGATGATGAGAAGTTGGTTCTCTCGGTTGTCCAAGAGGCAATCGTTCGGCACAAAGGGTTTGTCTCGTTGGACTTGTTCAATAACGGGATGGCGGCCTTCCCTGATAACGATTTCGTCGCTGTCATCAACGACGGGGCGTGTGTAGTGGTTTTTGGCGGCGACCTCCGCCAGTGACGCTAAAATATCCAACTCCGCAATAGCTCTAGCGGTCTCTAAAAGTTCGTGGCTTCGTTGTGCAACTTCTTGCCTCAGTTCAACGAATAACTGGTATTCCAACTGTCCAATGCGCTCTTCCGCTCCCAACACTTTGCTCTCCAGCTGCTTGAGTTCTGGCGTCACAAATCTCTCAACATCCGTTAGGGTTTGTTTGCGGATGTAATCTTTTGGCACAAGGTGCAAGTTTGCTTTCGTAACTTCGATGTAGTAACCGAAAACCTGGTTGTAGCCGACCCTCAAGTTTTTGATGCCTGTCCGTTCACGTTCTTTCGCTTCAAGCGAAGCGATCAGTTCCTTACCGTGTTGAGCGATGTATCGGAGTTCGTCCAATTCAGGGTGGTAGCCGTCGCGGAAAATTCCGCCCTCGGTCATCCGTTGAGGCGGGTTGTCAACAAGCGCGTTTTCAAGCCGCTGACACAAATCTTCAGCGGTGTGCAGTCGATTGTAAATGCTTTGCAACAAAGCGGGCAAAGGTTTTGAGCCGACAATTTCCCTCAATTTGGGGATGATTTGGAGAGCCGACCTGATTTGGGCTAAATCTCGTGGGTTGGCTGTTCCCGTCCCAACCCTTGCCACCAACCTCTCCAAATCAGGCACGCTTTTGAGCGCGTTGCGAATTTCCTCGCGCCAAAAGGTATCGCGGTAAAGGGCTTCAACGGCGTCAAGTCGTTCGTTGATACGTTCAACACTCAACAATGGCTGCAAAATCCATTTCCTCAACAAACGGCCTCCCATCGGAGTGACCGTCTCATCTAAAACCCAAAGTAAAGTCCCATAAACGCCTCCATCGCGTAACGATTGCACTAACTCCAAATTTCGCCTTGTGGCGTTGTCAAGCAGCATGAACTCACCGATACTGTAAGTGCTCAAAGTTTTCAGGTGTTCCAAAGCCGAAAGTTGGGTCCGGCGCAAATAGGCAACAATGGAAGCGGCTGCCTTGATGGCGAGGTTCATACCTGTCACGCCGAAGCCGTCCAAAGTTGCAATTTGAAAGTGTTCACAAAGTAAGCGTTCGGGTTCAGTGAAGGGGTCAAGGTCAAAAGTCGTCAAGGTCGCATTCTCACAAACTTCTTTGATCCGAGCGACGAAGTTTTCGTCGCTTGACAAATTTTCAGGCAACAAGATTTCCGCAGGTTGCAACCTTGTCAGTTCGTCCCACAACTCTTTTGCGCTCAACTCCGTCACCGCGAATTCGCCCGTTGAAACTTCCGCAACCGCCAAACCGAACTTGCCCTCAATTTGCCCCGTCCCCCGTCCCTCGTCCCTCGTCCCACAAACTGCCACCAAAAAGTTGTATTGCTTCGCTTCAAGGAAGGCTTCTTCAACGAGAGTGCCCGGCGTCAAAACACGGGTGACATCTCGGTGGACAAGTCGCTTTTTGGGGCTCGGCTCTTCAAGTTGGTCGCATATGGCAACTTTGTAGCCCGCTTCCAATAACTTTGCGATGTATCGTTCAACGGCGTGGTGTGGAACTCCGCACATTGGAACGCGATTGCCCTTGCCAATTTCACGCGAAGTCAGCACCAATTGCAGAACTTGGGACCCGACCTTTGCGTCCTCGCCAAACATTTCGTAAAAATCCCCGAGCCGGAAAAGGACCAAAACATCGGGATAGCGAGCCTTTATCGCCTGGTATTGTCGAAACATCGGTGTTAGTTTTTCGTGCCGACCGTCAGCCATTACCGAACACCTCGTCGTCGCTCCCTCATTTGCCTTCCAGTCACGTGCCGTTGATCTTGAAAAAATTCCCGCCGCTTTCCGCTGCGATAAACCGAAAACCAAAACGGTGAACACAAGCTTGATGCCTTTTCACTTCTATTTTGGCACTTGCCTGCACCGACAAATGAAGAACCTTGACAAAATTTAGGTTGAAACTGCGATGGATTCGCGAGACTGTTTGGACGATGTGCCAAAATTATGTTGCCCATGCAATTTGAGCAAAGTTTATCGAAAATTTCCCGTCATAGTGGCCGATTTCAAGGCAAAAACATGGGGTGCTAACGGGGATGAAAAAACCTGTCAAGTGTGCTGTCGTTTCTCTCGGTTGCCCGAAAAACTTGGTTGATAGCGAGGGGATGCTCGGTTGGCTCGCCCAAAACGGGTTCGCGCTCACAACCGACCTTGAGCGGGCTGATGTCATTGTCGTCAATACGTGTGGCTTTTTGAAGGCAGCCGTTGATGAAAATTTGCAGGAACTGAAGCGATTGGCGAAACTCAAGAAGCAAGGAAAGTGTAAAGGGCTCATCGCCGTTGGTTGCCTTGTAAGCAGGTTTCCCGAACTTGTGAAACAAGTTGTGCCTGAAGTTGACGCTTGCTTGGGAGTCGGTGAGTATCACAGGGTCCCTGAATTGGCGGCTCAACTTACGGGTTTTCCTTTGTCCGTTCCGAAGTCATTGGGAGAATCGCCTTGCGCACCTCGCATAATCAGCACCCCACATTGGTATGCGTATCTGAAAATTGCTGAAGGTTGCGACCGAACTTGCACTTTCTGCGTCATTCCCGCCATTCGCGGCAAGCAAAAGAGCCGCCCAATTGAAGGGTTGGTGGCGGAAGCGAAGGAGCTCGTCGGACAAGGTGTGAAAGAGCTTATCTTGATTGCGCAGGACACAACCCGCTACGGAGTTGACTTGTATGGTAAACCGATGTTGCCCGAACTGGTCAGCCGATTGGCTCGGATTGATGGTTTGAAATGGTTGAGGTTGCTTTACTGTTACCCAACGGCAGTGTCGGACAGGCTCATAGAGGTGATGGCATCGCACGAAACGGTTGCCCGATACATTGACATCCCATTTCAACACAGTCACCCAGATATTCTCCGGGCGATGGGGCGCGGTGGCGATGATGAGTTGTTTTCGCGACTTATTGAGAAGTTGAGAGCCGCAATGCCTGACATAGCCATCCGCACGACTTTCATCGTGGGTTTCCCTGGTGAAACAGAGCGGCACTTTGAGCACTTGTTGAACTTCGTCAGAGAAATGAAGTTTGACAGGTTGGGAGTGTTCGCTTTCTCGCCGGAGCCTGGCACCCCGGCCTTTCACCTGCCCAACCAGGTTCCAAACGAAGTGACGAGGGAACGCTATCACCTCCTTCTGGCAGTTCAGCGGGAAATTTCGCTTCAAAGGAACCGAACTTTCGTGGGTAGGACATTGGAAGTTGTTTTCGAGCGCTGGGACCCAAGAACTGGGGTTTACGAAGCTCGATCTCAATACGAAGCACCGGAAATTGACGGCGTCGTGAAAGTCAAGGGGTGGATGAACGATGGACTTGTCGGCAAATTTGCCAATGTTCGCGTGATAAAAGCGCTCCCTTACGACTTGATAGCAAAGTTCGCTGTGGAAAGGAGGCGGAAGAATGACCGTCAATTTGAACTCCGAGCAACTGACCGAGTTTGACCCTGAATCCGAGAGAAGAAAGCGGACGGATTTGATTGTCCTACACAATGCTTTCCAAGCCCTGTGGGGGTCAGAGGAAGGCAAACGAGCAAACGAGTTATCAACTCTGGATGGGCTTCAAATTTTTTTGGGTTTGACCCGTCACATCCTGTTCAGTTGCGAGCACCTGGTTTTGCAGGGCAGGACTTGGAATTTCAAGTGGCGTCAAGGCGCAACTTCTGCCCCTTTAGGTGGGCTTGTGACCACCATTTTGACTTTGAAGGGTGTGCCCCTTCACCCCAAGGATATAGC
>JANZZQ010000182.1 GCA_026419315.1 Armatimonadota bacterium
CCCTTATATTGAGTGACACCAAGCATTATCGCAACGACCAAACCTGCCAACAAACCGATGACAATTGCGCCGCGAACGTTGAGCACGAGCAAGACGACCATGACAAGCAAACCGACGGTTGAGATCAGCACCGATGGACTTGTCAAGTCTCCCAAAGTGACCATTGTCGCTGGCGAGTGGACGATGTATCCGCCCCATTGCAATCCGATCATCGCAAGCAAAAGCCCAATCCCGACAGCGATCGCGTGCTTGAGGGAGTTAGGCACAGCGTCAACGAAAGCTTGACTCATCCCTGCCAAAACGAGGATAGTGAACAAAGAGCCAGAGATGAAGTTCGCACCCAAAGCCTGCTGCCAAGTAAACCCCATCGCCCCGCAAACGATAAAGGCGAAGAAAGCGTTGTGTCCCATCCCCGGAGCCATTGCGATCGGGTAATTGGCGAGGACACCCATGAGAAAAGTTCCGATGGCTGTGCCAACACAGGTTGCAACCATGACAGCACCCCTATCCATCCCCGCGGCTCCGAGGATAACGGGGTTGACAAAGATGATGTAACACATTGTCAGGAAAGTTGTCAACCCTGCCAAAACTTCTGTGCGGATATCGGTTCCAAGTTCCCTTAACTGAAAGCGTCGTTCCAACCACTGGGACACCGCACTCATTTTCTCTCACCCCACTTGACTGAAGTGCTACACTGCATCCTTGCGCTCGCTTTAAAATTTGCCATCGGAGGCGATGGGTGTCGTGTCGGGATGCTCTTGTCGGCGGAACATGTGGTTCGTTTACAACAAAGCGATGTGGTTGCTTTCACCGGCGTTTTTCACTTACGGGTTGAAGCGGATTTTGGACGGAACGCGAATAAGCGCACTCTACGATTGGACTGGTCGCTACCCGAGGGAATGGGCTAAGTCTGAAGGCAAACCCCGAATTTGGGTTCACGCTGTTTCTGTTGGGGAAGTTATTGCTGCCAGCAGCGTGGTTGCAGCGATCAAACGGAAGTTCCCGAATTCGTGGCTCTTACTCACAACTGTGACGGAAACGGGGATGAGAACGGCAAAACAGCGTATTCGCGATGCCGAAGAGTTCGCTTTCCTACCTTTTGACATCACTCCATTCCCCAAATGGGCGATGGAACGAGTTAAACCCGATGTCCTGATTTTGACTGAAACCGAGCTTTGGGGCAACTTGATGCACGAGGCAAAGGAAATCGGAGCAAAAATCGCTTTGGTCAACGGACGCATCTCCGATGTAACCTTCGCAAGGGCTCAAACGCCGCTGGGAAAGCGAGTTTACGGCTGGCTTCTAAGCCACCTTGACATTTGCTTGATGAGGAGCGAACTTGACGCCGAGCGAATTTTGAAGATGGGGGTTGCACCTGAACGGGTTAAAGTGGTAGGCGACATTAAGTTGGACCAGCCGCAGGTGAATTTAAGCGAAAGCGTTAAGGCTTACCTCCGGTCGGAACTTGGTCTGTTCAGAGACCACTTGCTCTTCGTCGCCGGCAGCACCCACGAAGGCGAGGAGGAAACGATCTTGCGGGTTTACAAAAGGCTCAACGGTTTCATTCCCGAGCTCCGGCTACTGCTCGCCCCAAGGCACCTGGAACGGGTGGAGAGTGTGATGGCAACTGTTCGGTCATCGGGACTAACGCCTGTGCGCAGGTCAACGTGTGCTGGCAAACCGCTAAGACAAAACGAGGTCATTGTGCTTGACACTATCGGCGAACTTGCAAAGTTGTATGCTTTGGCTGCCATCGCTTTTGTTGGGGGAAGCCTGATTCAGCGTGGTGGGCACAACATAATGGAGCCCGTCCTTCACGGTGTTCCTGTCTTGTTTGGCCCTCATATTGACAACTTCCGCCCACATGCCGAACTTCTGTTGAGGGAAAAGGTTGGGTTTAAAGTGAGGGACGAGAACGAATTGGCTGAAACCGCTTATAAATTGCTGACATCGGAGCCGCTCCGCAGAACAATCGCGTGGCAAGCCGAACAATTGCTCACCCAACACCGCGGTGCATCGGAAAGAGTTGTCAACGCTGTTTCGGAGTTGTTGGGCTGTTAGGGGCTGATTCAAAGAACCGTCCAAAGAGGCTTGCCATTGTCCGGCAAAGAAAAAAATCGGTTTCTTTCGGAAATTTCGGCCCCTTCGCGAATTTGGCGGCTTGAGCCGTGAAAGGTAGCAAGTGAGGGGGTGAAGCGGAATGGAATGGCGAGAAATGGAAGCCTATGTGTTTGAGAAGATGAGCAAGACGAAGTTGCCGGGATTGAGTATGGCAATTGTCAAGGATGGCGAGGTGGTTTACGCTCGCGGGTTTGGGTTCAGGGACTTGGAGTCAGGGGCGCCAATGACACCTCAAACTCGCGTCGGGATCGGTTCAGTCACGAAATCTTTCACTGCGCTTTCTATCATGATGCTCGTTGAAGAGGGGAAGATTGGGCTTGACGACCCCATTGACAAATTTGTTCCGATTTCGCTCCGCCCCTTTGGCGAACCCGTCCGAGTTTGGCATTTGCTCACTCATTCGTCAGGCATTTCAGCGTTGGCTTACGCTGAAGCCTTCATCCGCTACGTCGTGGGCGAAGAAGCAAATTGGATTCCCATTGCTTCCTTTGACGATTTGAAAGCCTTCATGAGCGATGCAGAAAGTTGGGCTACAGCCAAACCGGGCGAACGGTTTTTCTACTTGAACGAAGGCTACTTGCTCCTCGGTCGCATCATTGAAGTTGCTTCGGGCAAAAGTTACGAAGAATTTGTCAAGGAACGGGTTTTGAAGCCGTTGGGCATGAGCCGCACGACTTTTAGGAAGGAAGAAGTTGCGAGTGACCTTGACTGGGCGACGCATTATG
>JANZZQ010000183.1 GCA_026419315.1 Armatimonadota bacterium
CAAAGGGGCTGGCAGCGAAGGCAATTTCCTTTGTCGCTGACTTGTTTGAGGTTGAGGGTGAGAGGGACGAATTTGAACTCCCGTTTGTAAAGCGACCATCATCTCTTGCACGGACGCAAACCTTTCCTCTCGGTTAACTCTCATCGCCTTTAAAATCACTTGCTCCAAGTTGGCTGGGATGAGAGGGTTGATGCTTCGTGGCGGGATGAGTTTATCGGTTTTGCCGGTAATTCGCTCAATGGCTTCTGGGGGGACGCGACCGGTAACGGCGAAGTAAAAGGTTGCGCCCAAAGCGTAAATGTCGGAGCGTTGGTCAGTTGGGGCTGTCCCGTATTGCTCTGGTGGTGAGTAGCCGGGCGTGACTGCTCTCGCTCCCGCCTGAGTTCTGCTACCTGCACGCAAAACTTTCGCAATCCCAAAGTCCACGAGGTAGGCTCGCCCGTCCGTGCCGAGTTTGATGTTTGCAGGTTTTATGTCTCGGTGAATGATTGGCGGATTTTGTGAGTGAAGGTATTGAACCGCTTCCATGACTTGTGTCAGCCACTTGACTGCTTCTTGAGGCGGCAAAGGACCTTGCTTGTGAACAATTTCCTCAAGGCTTTCACCAGCGATGTAATCCATGACGAGATATTGCCTTCCGTCGGCGACGAAAAAGTCTCGAACCCTTGGCAAATTGGGATGGCGCAACTTAGCCAAAATTGATGCCTCGGTCGTAAACTGCTGTTGACTCTCCGGCGATGCATCCAAATTTTCCTTGACAGCAACTTTCGTGTTCAACCTCAAGTCTGTTGCCAAATAAACGGCTCCCATGCCGCCGCACCCCAAAACCTTTTCCAGCCGGTAACGACCATGCAAAATAGTCCCTTGCCCCCTCAATTTCCTGAGAGGGGTTCCACACTTGACACAAAACCTTGCTGCGTCTTTGTTGTTAGTGCTGCACTCCGGGCACATCTGCATGGACTTGTCACCTGTTCTCAGCGAACGAAGAGTGGTTTGACACGAAAACTTAATGCAAAGTGCAAATTTCCCGTTGGAAAGGCAAGGCTCTCGCCGAGCCAATCGAGCCCCAAAGAGAACCGTCACGACAGTGCCTTCTCCCTTTCAAAACTTTGGCACGAAGCGCCAAAATGATGGCAGTGTTTGAGAGCGAAAAAGACGAAGGCGGAGGGATGGCGAATGCCGATCAAGTTCGCTATTTGCAACGAAATTTTTCAAGGTTGGAAGGTGGAAGATGCTTTCGCTTTCATCAAAGATGTCGGTTACGAAGGCGTTGAAATTGCTCCTTTCACGCTTGCCGAACGGGTCGAACAAATCTCCGCTAAAGAGCGAAGGAGGGTCAGGGAACTGGCGGAAAAGTTCGGGTTAGAGATTGTCGGCTTGCACTGGCTGCTCGTCTCGCCTCCCGGAATGCACTTGACAACTCCTGACGATTCCGTTCGTGAGCAAACCAAAGCCTATTTTCGCGAGTTGATTTGTTTCTGTGCTGATTTGGGCGGAAGGGTCATGGTCGTCGGTTCGCCAAAACAACGCGCTCTTGTCCCCGGCGACACTTACGAAGCGGCTTGGGAGCGGGCAAAGGCTTTCTTTGCCGATTTGCTGCCTTTGGCGGAAAAACTCAACATCACCCTTTGCATTGAGGCGCTCCCCAACGAAACCGACTTCATTCCTACCCTTGACGAAGCAATAAGGTTCGTCCGTGAGATGAATCATCCCAATTTGCAAACGATGGTGGATGTCAAGAGTGCGGTCAACGAGGGCTTGAAACTTGATGAGGCAGTCCGAAAAGCGGTTCCTTACTTGAAACATGTTCACGCCAACGATGTCAATAGACTTGGTCCGGGCATGGGCGAAGTTGACTTCGCTCCCCTTGCAAAGGCTTTGAAGGAAATCAACTACGAAGGTTTCGTCAGCGTTGAGGTCTTTGATTTCTCGCCTGGAGCCGAACGAATCGCCAAAGAAAGCCTTGACTATTTGAGGAGAGTGTTTGCGTAAGTTTCTGGCGAAAGCGAGCCAAACTGTTGCGAAAGCAACACCACTTTAGGGCGGAAAGGATGAAGTTGCGAATGGAGGGGAAGATTGAAGCTGTAGCGGTTCAGGGTGATTTACGGTATGCCCTGACAGTGCTTGCAGTTCCAACCTTGATCACTCAAATAACCTTGACAATCGGAGGGCTTGGTGAAACCTACTTCGTCAAGCAGTTGGGCGACGAAGCGATAGCAGCGGTCGGTGCGGTCGGTCAAGTCAATTGGTTGTTGATGGTTTTGGTCATGATGCTCTCAACCGGGGCAACGACTATGCTCGCTCAAAGGTGGGGAGCCAGCGATTTGAAGGGCGCTCAAAGGGTAGCAACGGCAACGCTTCAACAGGGGCTCCTCTTCGGTTTCCTCGCAATGACGCTTTGGTTTTTCAAAGACCCAATTTGGGACTGGCTCGGAATCCCGCCGAAAGTTAGGCAGTTAGCAACTGTCTACTTCACAGTTTTCTTGCTTGTTTGCCCTTTAGCAGGGGCGGAGTTTGGGATGATGTCGCTCTATCGCGGCATAGGAGATATGGTGACACCGATGTATTCAATGCTCGCCGGTGTCGCCAGCCAATTACTCATGTGTGCGCTCTTTGTGCCTATGTTCGGCATAGTTGGAGTTGCATTGGCTTTTGTGCTCAGCCGAATAGTCATCTTGATTTGGCTGCTGGCGCGATACAGAAACAGTCAACTTAGGCTTATCTCGCTTAGCGTTAATGGTTGGTATCCAGAAGAGCATCGCCAACTGCTTGCGCTTGGGATACCGAGCGGGATTCAATCGTTCCTCTGTCTCTTATACACATCT
>JANZZQ010000184.1 GCA_026419315.1 Armatimonadota bacterium
CCCGTGCTCATGCTCGTGAGGCGATATGAGGGATGAGAAAGGCGCTCAAATTTTGAGCGCCAACGAAAATCAAAAACTCAAGGGGGTAGAAGCCATGAGGTCGTTGCGCACAATTCATTGGTTGCTTGTTTGCATTTTCGCTGTTGTTGCCTTAACGGCGCAACAGCGTCAGCCCGATGTCCCCTATGTCCCAACACCGCACGAGGTCGTCCGAGAAATGCTTAGGGTCGCTAAAGTTGGTAAAGACGATGTTGTTTACGACCTCGGTTGCGGTGATGGGCGAATTGTCATCGCCGCGGTCAAAGATTTCGGTGCAAAGAGGGGTGTCGGGGTTGACATTGACCCAGAACGAATCCGCGAAAGCAACGAGAACGCCCGCAAAGCGGGAGTAACCGACCGAGTTAGGTTCTTGCAGCAAGACTTGTTTGAGACGGAAATCCGCGATGCAACTGTCATCACCCTATACTTGCTTCCCTCAATCAACATTCGCCTCCGACCCAAGTTATTCCGTGAACTTCGCCCTGGCTCACGAGTTGTTTCCCACGATTTTGACATGTGTGACGAATGTGAGGGAGAGGGCTCTGAAACATGCATCAAGGGATGGCATCCAGACAAGGTTTTGAGGGTTCGCGGTCCTTACCGCGAACACACCGTTTATTACTGGGTCATCCCAGCTGATGTTGCCGGGACATGGCGGTGGAGCGTTCAAACACCGAGGGGCGAGCGGCGATACGTTCTCAAACTTAAGCAACGCTTCCAAAAAGTTACGGGAACCACCAGCTTTGACGAGCGCGAAAGCCCTATAACAAATGCCCAACTGATTGGAACACAGCTGAGTTTCACTGTGACCCGTGAAATCGGCGGACAAAAAGTCACAATGAGGTTCTCGGGGAGAGTTGACGGCGACACAATTATTGGCACAGTTGAAATTCAAGGAGGTCAATTCGCCGGCAAGCGGGATTGGGTCGCAAAGCGAGACAAAGTTAACTTAGTTGGGACATGGCAGTGGAAAGGTGGGGCAATCAGAATTGAGGAGCGCAACGGTGATTTGGTGGCAAGCTACATTGATGGTGGCAAGGTAACTCCCATCAGTGACTTCTACGCTTGGGGAGCAGGAATTTACTTCACCCTTGACAGAGCTCGCGAGGAAGTCTATGAGGGTATCGTTGAAGGTGACCGTATCATTGGAACCATCAACGGAGCAACTCGCTGGGAAGCACAACGGAAGTAATGGCTCGGGCTGAACTTGTCCTGCATCCGCAAAAGTTCGTCCCAGAAAGTTCAGGCGGGGTGTAAGGCCCCGCCCTACTTGACTGTCATTGACTGTCGAGGGGAGCAAGCATATGTGCCGGGTTGGTTTGGCGGAGTTACGAAAGTTGACCTCGTTCCAGCCCCGCGCATACCGGAATTAGGCTTCACCCCAAAGCGGCACCGATTCAAAGAGGTCCACAACCCATGTGAATTCAAACCCTGAAACGCTTCAACTAATTCCCTTACACGAAACTGAGGGCGTTTCCAACCGGGCTGAAGGGAAATGAGCCTTCCCCTTTGTCCCGACAGAAAACAGTAACCCCACCTTCCACAGTCCCTCTCGGAGCCAAAGGCGGAAAAAGCGGCTGTGTTAGATTTTTTGCACGGTGAAACGAAGCGTGCGAGTAAAGGTTATGACGCTGAACATATGGGGCGCGTCGGGAAACTGGGAGCAGAGATGCCAACTGATTGTCAAACTGCTAAAGCAAGAGCAGCCGGACATCGTTGGGTTGCAGGAAGTTTGCCATCTGCGCGGTTCAGGTTTGATTGGTGAAAACCAAGCCGTGATTTTGGCTCGCATGGCTGGCTATCCCTTTTGGCACTTTGTCCCAGCTCATCGCAGTCAGGCGAAAACCATTGGTCAAGCTATTCTAAGTCACTACCCCATTACTGCCGTTGACATCTTGCCTTTTCCTCGTGACCCGACCGACCCAAAAGACACAGAGGACAGAGTTGCCGTTTGGGTTCGTATCGCCTTGGGGCAAGGTGTTGAGTTTTGCGTCACTCATCTGTCGCTTTCAAAGAAGGCGCGCGAACGAAGCGTTCGTCAGTTGGCAAGTTGGCTTCGGCAAATCAGTGATGCCCCCAAAATCCTCGTTGGTGATTTGAACGATGAGCCCAATTCAACTACTTTGCAATTTCTGCTCCGTGAGACGAAACCGCCCTTTGCTGATGCGTGGCAAATTGTCAGTGGTTCAACGGGCGGCTTTACATTTCCGAGTCATTCCCCGAGGCACCGTATTGACTACATTCTTTTCTCGCCTCCTGATGCTTTTGAAGTTGAGGAAGTTCGCATTGTCGGCAATGTGCCCAATCCGCGAGGGGTTTACCCGTCCGATCATCTCGGGTTGGTGGCAGTCTTGAAGTTTCCCGGAAGGTAAGTCTCCGTCTCGCCAAGTTCAAACATTGTGAGGTCAAACCTTTCGCAAAAACTTCAACAAAGGTTTTCCTGGGACTTTAAAGTGTGGGCTCGCGATGCCCAACACAGCAAGCACAGCACTGATGAGGCGAGGTGGTTGCTATGGAGGCAAAATTGACGGCTCTGGATTACGCGATCGTGGTGGGATACATAGTTTTCGCGATGGTTGTTGGTGTCACCTTGGCCCGTAGGGCCGCTCAAAGCGTTGCTCAGTATTTCGCTGCTGGTCGTGAACTCCCTTGGTGGCTCGCTGGAACGAGCATGGTTGCGACAACTTTCGCATCGGATACGCCTCTCGCCGTCACTGGAATTGTCCGAACTCAAGGTATTGCCGGCAATTGGTTTTGGTG
>JANZZQ010000185.1 GCA_026419315.1 Armatimonadota bacterium
GATGTCGAATTGCTTTCAAAACTAAGCGCCGTTCCGCCACAACATCTCGTTGAATTGGTGCGAAACGAAAACCCTCAAGCCATCGCTTTGCTCTTGGGATTGCTTCCACCCTCTCATGGAGCGGCAATTTTAAACGAACTTTCACCTGAACTTCGTTCTGAGGTAGCCGTGCGATTGCTTATAACCGAATCACCTCCAGAAGAAGTTTTGGACACTTTGAGGCGTTCCCTTCAAGAGGCAATTGCTCCCGCTGCTCAAAGAACTGCCCGGTTCAATGGATTACAGGTTTTGGTTCAAATCCTTAGCAACCTCCCTCGTGAAATCATGCAAGAAATCCTATCTAACTTGGAGCAACGAAACTCTGAATTGGCAGAGAAAGTCCAGCAAGCAATGTTCACTTTTGAGGACTTGATTAAATTGGATGATAGATCACTACAGCGAGTTTTGCGCGAGGTAGAGATGCGGGAATTGGCTCTCGCCCTTAAAGGAGCAAGTGAGGAACTTAAGGAAAAAATCTTCCACAACATGTCACAAAGAGCCGCTCAAATCCTGCAGGAGGAAATGGACTACATGGGTCCAGTCAGGCTTCGAGATGTTACCGCAACTCAAAGGAGAATTGTTGACATCGTTCGAAAACTTGAGGAGGCAGGTGAAATTACTGTCCCAAGAGGCGGTGAGGAGGTGTTAGTGTGATGCCAGTGTTGCGTCAACCTCGCTACCTCAACCAACCAGTCACTTGGGAAGAGCCCGAGATTAAAACCGAAAGTTTTGACAAGGACCTACCGATAAATGAATCGGAACTCGGCTTTGCTCAATCTGAAAACAATATAGGAGTTGACCTTCAAAGGATTAGGAAAGAGGGTTATGAAGCAGGTTATCGGGATGGCTTCCTGGCAGGGCAACAAGAGGGTTATCGGCAAGGGATTACCGCTGCTGAGCAGAGTTTTAGAGAGCAGCAATGGCAACAGCACCAATACGTTCAACAGTTGCTCAATAACATGGCAGAAACGATCCGAAACGAAATCGCTAACTTTTTCAACCGCGCTGAAGAAGCGGTGACTGAACTTGCACTGGAGATCGCCCGAAAAATCATAGAGGTTGAGACAAAAATCAACCCAGAGGTCGTCCGTAAAGCTGTTTCTCAAGCCATCCAAGAGTTGAAAGGGGGAACCATAACCGTGCGGCTTCACCCAGAAGATTTTTCGCTAATCAGTAATGACTTAATTTTAATAAATTTAGGAGAGGGGGTTTCAGTGAGGATGGTGCCCGACGAAACCGTTGAGCGGGGAGGAGTTATTGCGGAAAGTGACCAAGGGTTTGTTGACCTTCAACCTCGCACGAAGATAGCGCTTTTACAATCAGAGGTGTTATGACATGGCAAAGCAAGGAAAGGGACTTGATAAAATCAGGGTCGATGGAAATGGGGAAGCGGGGAAAAATAATGGGCACTTAGGCTTGCTGGAACGATTGAGGAACCGATTACACCAGTGTGAATTGACAGGTATTTATGGGCGACTTGTTCAGGCTTCTGGGTTGGTTTTAGAAAGTATTTGCCCGACTGCTTTTATCGGAGAATTAGCTTTAGTGGAATGTGAACCGACTCCTTTGTTGGCAGAAGTTGTGGGGTTCAAGAACGATTCTACTTTGCTTATGCCCTTAGGAGACTTGACAGGGTTGAAAGTCGGTGCGAAGGTTAGGCTAACTCACCGAAGCCTTCAGGTTATCGTGAGTGAACAATTGGTTGGAAGGGTTTTGGATGGGCTGGGGAGACCTTTGGATGGAAAACCGCTCCCTCCAGGCGAGGAACGCCCCGTTTATGCCGACCCACCTTCCCCCTTACAGCGTCCACTTATTTCTGAACCACTTCCCGTTGGTGTCAGAGCAATTGACGGTTTCCTAACTCTGGGCAAAGGTCAAAGGATTGGCATATTTGCTGGAAGCGGTGTTGGAAAGTCAACTTTGCTTGGGATGTTGGCTCGGTTTGCACGCGCCGATGTTTCCGTGATTGCCCTTATCGGAGAGCGGGGTCGTGAAGTCCGAGAATTTTTGGAGCGGCAATTGGGCGATGATGGTTTACGGCGGTCTGTCGTGGTCGTTGCCACTTCAGACCAACCACCCATTATCCGACTTAAAGGTGCTCTCGTTGCCATGAGCATCGCTGAGTTCTTCCGAGATCAAGGTGCAGATGTCTTGTTCGTGATGGACAGTTTGACGAGATGGGCAATGGCTGGTCGTGAAGTTGGATTAGCAATCGGAGAACCTCCTACATCTCGCGGCTACACCCCTTCCGTCTTCGCCATGATGCCTCGTTTCCTTGAACGAGCGGGGCGAAACGAAAAAGGTTCAATCACTGCTCTTGCAACTGTGTTGGTTGAAGGTGACGATTTAAATGACCCAATTGCTGACCATGCCCGCTCCATTCTTGACGGTCACATAGTTTTGTCAAGAACACTAACCGAACGAGGTCATCTACCACCAATTGATGTTTTGATGTCGCTCAGCCGAGTTATGCCTGATGTGGTTAGCAGCGAACATTGGAGCGCAGCCCAAACCTTGCGAACCCTTCTCTCTGTGCTTCGGGAAAACGAGGACTTGGTTCGGCTTGGAGCGTATCGGAGAGGCACTGACCCATTACTTGACAAAGCGTTGGATTTGAGGGACGAACTAATGGCTTTTCTTCGGCAAGACAGGGATGAACCTGCAGATTTTGAGCAAACAACGGATTGGCTTATGAATTTGGCTGCGAAGACAGAGGCTTGACTCTGCTTCAAAGGAGGTAAGCGCTGATG
>JANZZQ010000186.1 GCA_026419315.1 Armatimonadota bacterium
GTGATGGCGGTTGAGGCGGAGCGGGAGGTTGTTCAGGAGGTTGCCCCTCCTGTTGAGATGCTGTCAAGTAGCCGGCGGATGAAGCGTAGACGACAAAAGGTGCCCATGAAAGCCAAAATGCCAAGGTAGTTGCGACGAGAAGCAACTTTAACTTGGAGCGCATAAAAATCACCTGCCAGGCGGATTGAAGTTAACGCCCATTTGCTGGAAGCGTTGCAAGATTTGCTGTCGTTGCTCTGGTGGCATTTGTTGCCAAAACTCACCAACTCTCTGCAATATTCGGTCACGGACGAAATCTGGCAATTGGTTCCACCTCTCAACCACGCGACTGACCCAATCGGTTGATTCCTGCTGACCTCGTCTTCCTTGTCTTCCTCCAAACTGTTGTCCTGGCTGGAATTGTCCAAAAGGACCTCCAAGCGGTCCGCCGAAAGGAGCGCCCATAGGTCCGCCGAAAGGTGGCCGCGGTCCTGATGCGGCAGCGAGAATTCTACGTTCTTGCTTGCCTTCACCCAAGGTAATTCGGTATGCGGTATCGCCCTGCCTGACTTCAACGTAATTTTCGCCGACATTTGTGACCTCGTAACCAAAGGCCGATTCTCCAACCTTCACAAAAGCGATGTCCCGAGTTTGAGGGTTTTCAAGCAAGACATAAGTTTCTTCCCCTATTCGAGCAACCCCCGTTGCAGTCAAATTAGCAGGACGAGCAGCCATTTGCGTTGGGGTTGAAGGGGGCGGTGGGGGTGGGGGTGGTGCTGGCGGCAAAGGTGGAGGTGAAGATAAACCGCCACTTGAACGGGAGCGTCCGGAACTCTTCGTTGAAGTCGGTTCGCTTCGGGTTGTTGGCTTTTCCTCCGGTGGTTGGAAAATGTTTCGTTCGGCGATGAAACGGTAATCTCGGCGGGGTAAAGTTGTAGGGCTCTCGCCCTCAGTTGGTAAGGGGGCAGACGCGACATCAGTAACGGTGGCAAATTTGGTGGCGACTGGTTCAGTCAACTCCGCTTTCCGCTCCAAAGTTCTGACCGTTGTGGGTTGTATAGCTCTCCCGCTTGATGCTGGCGATGTTGCCCAACGGACATAACCCCACATTGCACCCACCAAAACAAGCGTAAAGACCGACAAGATGACTTTATCGCGAGGGGTCAAAGTCAAGTTCACTCCCGTTCACCTCCGAATCGGGCGACGCGTTTGGACTGCCCATTTCTTCAATACGGACTCCTCGACGGGAACCAACCAAACCAGCTGGGCTTGAATTCTCAAACCCTCTCTCGGTTGGCTGATTGCCTGAACATTTAGACGCTCAACGGAAATTGGAGGTCGCATTGACCTCAACCTCATCAGCAATTCCGTCAAACTCTGTAAGCCCTCGGAAATAGTTGGTTTAGCGGTGACTGCTGTAACTTGCACTGAAAGCCTGACAGCAGAAATTTCCGGGTTGATTTGCCACGGGAGAGGTTGAATGGTTTCGGCTTTGATCTTGCTCTGGGTCAATGCACCCTCAACTTGTTCCATGAACTTTGCGGTCAAACGCCCAGGGTCAAAACTTGTCAAGGGTTTGCCTAATTCTTGGACTAATCGCTCGTATCGCTCCCTCTGCTCTTTGGCTCGCTCCAAAAGTTTTTGGGTTTCAACGGTTTGGTTTTGTAAGTTGCGAATTTGGGCGCGCAAGTTTCGGTGTTGCAAAAACGCTGACGCCGCCCATAACCATCCAGCTACCACTGCGATGACCAAAACCGTTAGTAAAAGCCTGTGTCTGTCCTTCACGGTCTCAACACCTGCCGTTGCCTTTGAGTCGTTCGTTCGCGAAGCCAGGCAGTAATTTGGAACTCAACGAGAGTCCTCTCAGCGACAGCCCTTGCGTTTGCGTAGTTGACCAAAACCTCAACGAACAGAGGCTTTCCTTTGTCAAGTTCCAAATCGCTCAGGGCGCGGGCTGCATCCGTCACTGCGGAATGGGACAATGCACTTCCGCGGAGGACGACCTGCCCATCGCGCATGAAAGCAAGTTCCGTCACCCAGACACTCGTCGGCAAAGCCTTACTGATCCAGTAAAGCAATTCCAAGGGGTCATTGCGGGGGTTGACAGACATGCTCCATATTTGCTCAAGGCTTTGCAACCTTCTGCTAAAGCCACCTGCTGTCAACCGGTCCAACTCTCGCTTTTGTTGAGCCAGAAGGTTTTGAGCCGAGTTGAATTGCTCCCTCAAAGCGCTTGTTCGTGAAGAGAAGACAAAACTTGCGATGAAGCCAATTACCGCCAAAACCGCTAACGCCCCCACCAACCTCTCTTCAAGCCTTCTCCAAACAAGTGCAGGCTCACGCTCGGGAGGCGGGAAACTCAAGATGTTTGGGTTAGAAACGACCGCATGTGCTATTGCGCTCAAAACTCGCTCGGCAACAGTGTTACCTTCGGCTTCTAACGGAAGTTCATCCATTGGGGGCAATGCCTTGATTCCCTCTACTTCGCCCAACAAGCTTCTGCTGCCGACGAGGAAAATTTGGTTGACGGTTTCACCGTAGGTTCGGTAGTAAAGGGCAAGCGTCCTTTGGAGTTCCCCAACCAACCAATCACCGTTGCCCCCGTTGAGGGAAATCGTGTGGATAAGCCTCAACCTATCGGCAGCCCCAAGAGCAATTGTTGTCCCTGTGATTTTCTCCCTGCTTCCTCGCAACTCCAAGATTCCCCAACTGCCGGTTGGTGGTTTCTGGACAGAAAGCCACAGTCCAAAAATTGAAGGGACAATCCATCGGATCGGCAAATCAAGTTGAACAAAGGGCGAAAGG